>NZ_CP118950.1:1200000-1500000 GCF_029024465.1 Lactococcus garvieae subsp. garvieae | reverse complement strand
GGAAATGCTAGAGAAGTTTTTAACATGAGATGGCATATAATAACAACTGGAATTGAGACATGAGCCGTCGAAAAAATGATTAGGAATAGATAAATGTTGAAAATTTTGAAGCTATTCATCAAGCTTGCGCTACTGGCAGCAGTGGTCGGAGCAGGTTTTTACGTGCACCGAACTTATAGGAACGTAAAAAACGTGATGCAATATGAAAAATCGGTTGATGCAACCCTAAAAGCTCAAGGCTTAGAGGGAGATACAAAGCTTGCATTAGCTATTATTTATACAGAGACAAAAGGGAATGCTGTGGATGTTATGCAGTCGAGCGAAAGCTTGAATGGCAATCAAAATAGTATTTCAGATGAAGATAAGAGTATCGCACAAGGTGTTTCAAACCTTTGTAAAGTTTTAGAGTACGCTGAAGACAAAAAAGTTGATATTTGGACAGGCGTTCAAGCATATAACTTTGGTCAATCCTATATAGATTATGTTGCGAAAAATGGTGGAAAAAATAATTTAGAACTTGCTGAAAAATATTCACGTACAGTTGTAGCACCTAGCTTGGGAAACACCACAAATGCAACCTATTATCATGTGACGGTTGACTCTTTGATGAACAGTGGGGGAAAACTCTACGTTAATGGTGGCAATATGTATTATGCCAATGAAGTCAAGTGGCATTTGATGCTTCTTAATCTTTTTAACTGGTAAAACAAAAAAAGACTGTTTAAGGCAGTCTTTTTTTGTTTGTTCATTAATATTTAATATCGAAATTTTTAAAGTCCGGGAATTCGTCTGGATAGATTTCGAGATTTGTGACTGAGGCAAAAGGAGTGGGGCCTTTACGAAGTTTATCTTCGAAATCTGACAAAGCTTTCTGGCTATCTGACTGGACATAAAGTCCCACCGTACCGTCGGAATTATTCCACACGCGTCCTTTGAGTTTGAGTTGACGCGCGATTTGGACCGTACCATAACGGAAACCGACACCTTGTACCTGTCCGTGAGCAATCATTTTAACCTTATACATCCTTACACCTCCTTATAGGAAAATAAAAAATCTTCATGTATTCTATGTTATAATTATAGCAAATGGAAATTATTACAGCAAAAGACAATAAAAAAATAAAAGAAGCACGTAAACTGCTGACAAAGAAAAAATATCGTAAAAATTCTTATCTTATTGAAGGCTTTCATTTGCTAGAAGAAGCTGTCAATTCGGGAGCGAAAATTTTACAAATTTTTGTGGAAGAAAACAAATATCAACACGTTTCACACCTAGAAAATGTTCTTGTAGTGAGTTCAGAAGTTCTGAAAAGCCTATCGGATGCTGGAACACCGCAAGGTGTTGTCGCTGAGGTAGCTTTCGAAGAAGTGAAAGTTGAGTTTGGGCACGGTAAGTATTTAGTCCTTGAAAATGTCCAAGATCCTGGCAATGTCGGAACGATGATTCGAACAGCAGATGCTGCAGGTTTTTCAGCAGTACTTTGTATGGGGGATACGGCAGATATTTATGCTCCAAAAGTGATGCGAAGTATGCAAGGAAGTAACTTTCATATTCCTGTTTTGTCTGTGGCAGATTTTACGGAATTACAAGAAGCGCACATTCCTCTTTATGTTACCACTCTGTCCAACCGGTCCATCAGTCACAAAGAACTTGTAGCAGAAGAGGACTTTGCCTTAGTGATGGGGAATGAAGGTGCGGGTGTTTCTGATCGAGCAGTAGCTGTAGCGGATCAACTTGTCCATATTGAGATGCCTGGACGCGCAGAGTCTTTGAATGTCGCAGTGGCCGCAGGAATTTTGATGTTTAGCCTATAAAAAAACTGCTCATAGGCAGTTTTTTCTTTTATTGAACTTTGGCTGCTAAAGTTTCTGCAAAATTCTCAAGATTTGTAATATCTTCATCTTCAGCATTCAAGTCCACTTTGACAGATTCTGCACCTTTCTCAGCTCCAGTAAGTGCAAATTGTTCCTCAAACATGTCAACACAAATACAGAAATCATCATAGAAAGTATCTCCTGAACCACAGACACCAAATGTTTTTCCAGAAAGATCAACATCTTGCAAATCTTCATAGAAATCAACGATTTCATCTGGCAATTCACCATCGCCATAAGTATAAGTGGCAACAATGCAAAGATCCGCATCTTCAAATTCGTCAGCGTCAACTGAAGTACACTCGTCCAAATCTACATCAAGACCTAAATCTTCCAATTTATCAGCAACGATTTCCGCGATTTCTTGCGTATTGCCGGTCATACTTGCATAAACTACTTTTGCTAAAGCCATTTTTTGCTCCCTTGTGAAATTTATATAACAAAATTATATCAAGAAATTCCAGAAAAATCAGCTCCTATGCATTTTTCGGTACTTTCTACCACAGTATTTTTATGATAAAATAGGAGTATCATTACGATTAAAGAAATATTTAGAAGAAGGTAAAAATAGTGATTACATTAAAATCTCAACGTGAAATAGATCAAATGGATCGTGCCGGCTCTTTATTGGCAAGCATCCATATCGGTTTGCGTGATTTGATAAAACCAGGTATCGACATGTGGGAAATCGAAGAATATGTACGAAAAGTCTGTAAAGAAAATAATACGCTTCCTCTCCAAATCGGTGTAGATGGTTCAATTATGGATTATCCTTATGCCACATGTTGTTCACTGAACGATGAGGTGGCGCACAGTTTTCCACGCCACATGAAATTAAAAGATGGCGACCTTATCAAAGTAGACATGGTTTTGGGTATGGTTGAAGATGGTTCTGTTGATGTTTCAAAACTTGATTTTGATAATGTTCCTGAGATGAAGAAATATACGGAAGGTTTCAGTGGAGCCATTGCAGATAGCTGCTGGGCTTATGCCGTAGGCACACCATCAGAAGAAGTGAAGAACCTTATGGATGTGACACGTGAGTGTCTCTATCTCGGAATCGAACAAGCTGTTGTTGGTAACCGTATCGGTGACATTGGAGCAGCTATTCAAGAATATGCAGAAAGTCGTGGTTATGGTGTAGTTCGTGACCTTGTCGGTCATGGTATGGGGCCAACTTTCCACGAAGATCCACTGGTGCCACATTACGGAAAAGCTGGACGTGGCTTACGTTTGCGTGAGGGTATGGTTTTGACCATTGAACCCATGATTACGACAGGGACTTGGGAAATTGATACCGATATGGAAACAGGTTGGATGCATAAGACATTGGACGGCGGTTTATCTTGTCAATATGAACATCAGTTTGTCATTACCAAAGATGGTCCAGTAATTTTGACAAGCCAAGGAGAAGAAGGCACTTACTAAGAAGTCTCTTCTATCTTATGAAGACAGAAAAATGAAAGGAGGAGAAGACCAGATGAAAGCTCTTTTTCAACGTGTATCGTCTTGGCAAACTTTGAAAGACTTCATGAACTTTTATAAAAGTTCAGAGATGTCCTTATCAAGTATTGCTGTGGCTTATTACTTGCTTTTATCCATTTTCCCGCTACTTTTGATTTTTGCCAACATTCTCCCCTTCTTAAATCTTGATATTGATATGATCTTGGATGTGCTTCATGATCAGATCCCGGATCAGATTTATGATATGAGTGTCGGATTTATCCGAAATGTCTTAGAAAATCCCAATACAGGATTACTTTCGATTTCCGTTTTGGCTGGTTTTTGGACATTTTCTCGCGCACTTGCGACCTTACAGATGGCTATGAACAAAGCTTATGAGGTTTCAGAACATCGTGATTTCATTCTCAGCCGAATCATTGGTCTAGTTGTTGGCTTAGGGCTCATGGTTATGCTCTCTTTAACTATCTTGATTTCAACATTTGGTCAGGTGATTTTGACCTATGTGCATGAGAACCTCTTTGCCTTTGATGATCGACTGTATCGGACATTGCAAACAGCTACCTTACCAGTTGTCATCATTGTTGTGCTTATTTCTTTGATTTTACTGTACTTTGTCTTACCCAACGTCAAAATACATAAGTTACGTTATATTATGCCCGGGACCATTTTCTCTACTTTGGTTCTTGTGGCCCTGCCTCATTTTTTTGGGGCCTATTTAAGTCGAGCTTTAGGGCAAATGCGTGACTTTAAACTGGTTGGTTCCTTGCTTATTTTTGGTTTAATGATTTGGTTTATTTTCATTGCTAAAGTTATTATCATCGGAGCGGTATTCAACGCCACTTATCAGAAAAAGTCCTTTGGTCAAATCGAAACACGACGTGGTGAGATTGTTGCTTTTATTAAAGAAATTAGAAAATAAAAAAACGTTCTGTTTTGGCAGACGTTTTTTTATTATACATTTATACTTTCGCTTTTTTACGGAAAACAATAAATTTTGAATAGAAATAGTTCAAGACAATATTCAATACTTGGATGGCCAGTGAAAGAGCAAGAACGACTACTGGTTTTTTCAAGTGCAAGAGATCCATCAAAATCTCCGGATGACTATCGATAAACCACCATTTCAGAACAATAGCCAAAAGCATGAAGAATAAACGTCCAGCAGCAAAGTTAAGGAAATCACGGAAAATATGCGTAGATTTATGTTTGAAAACCCAAATTTTATTGGTAAAGAAAGCAAAGATAATACTGACAATTTGTCCGATTGCCTCTGAAATCGCCCCCGCATTTATCCCGGGGTGATTAAGCAGATAAAAGCTTGACTGCATAAAGACGTAATAGACAAGGGTCGTCAAGACACCGAAGACGAGATAAGTGAAAGCCTCAGTCTTAGCAAAGTTTTTAATTTTTTCCATAGCACCTCATTTTACCAAAATTGTAGTTTTTTTGCCAGATGATACATGTTTAAAATATAGTCGGATGTAAGGGGGCTTAATTAATAATGGTTGTTTTACTGTTTGTCGCACGTGTGGCAATTTTTTCCCGTAAAATGTCAATCTTATCTTGTGGTTGTCGCGCCCAATCGGTCACCTCAGCAATTACTTTTAATGGTGTAGTAGAGCGATAGGAACGTGTGGGATTACCCGAGAATTTTTTATCGGTGACATTGGGATCATTTTCATAAGGACCTGTTGGCTCCACCAGATAGACATGTGGCACCTCAGCTTTTCCAGCAGCGATTTGGGCAGCAAAGCCAGCGCCATCTTTTAAAGCTGTAAAATAGATATGATTCATAGTCACACGTGAATCATAATTAGAGACAAAACCCGCCCTTAAATAATCCCCTATTTTGAGTTCGACTTTCGTCCCGTGGTAGAAAGGACCTTCATCATGTACTTTTTCCATTAGGTAATCTTCTTTCTTAAGTTGATTTCAAAGCTGGCGATACGCGATGATCATAATGTATTATACAGTATCCCGCAACTTTTTTCTATCAGGAAGAAAGTGAAAAAACAAGTGTAAAAAAGTGACGCTCTGGTAAAAATTTCGTTTAGCATATTTGACCTCCGTTCTTGGGTATGATAAACTTAATCTATGTTAAAATCACGATTTTACTCTTTTATACTTGGAACAATCATTGAAGCATGGATTTTCTCCATCGCCTTTTTTCAGGCACAGTGGTTTTGGTTCTTTATCGCAAGCTTCCTTTTAGGTCGCAGAATTTATGTGGCTTATAAAGTAGACAAGTTTGTAAAACTTAGCAAGATCAAATAATGGAGAACATCCATTATTTTTTTTTTACTATTTTTAGGTCTGAGATGAACCAGTATACTAAGTTATATTTTGGCTATTGAAAGGGAATAAAATATTAAACTCTATATTATATTAGCCAAAGCAAAAAGGATTATTGTTTATATTTTGATATAATAAGGAGAGAAAAAGACGATAGGAGACGGTTATGACAGTCACAGTACAAGATCTCATCAAAAAAATAAAATTTAATGTTATCTATTCGACGGAAACAGCACTTCAAAAAGAAGTGACCACCTCAGATATTTTACGCCCAGGTTTAGAGATGTCTGGTTATTTTGAATACTTTACCCCTGAACGGATACAACTTTTCGGGATGAAGGAATGGTCCTACATGATGAACGAGGTAGGTGATGCGCGTTATGATATTCTCAAAAAGGTAATGACGGAGATAACTCCTGTTGTTATCGTTGCACGTAATCTTGAAATTCCGGAAGAGATGGTGAATGCAGCGCGTAAGCATGATATTGTCTTGCTACAGTCACGTGAGACAACTAGCCGTCTGAACAGCATCCTGACCTCTTACTTGGATGAAGAGCTGGCAGAGCGTGTCAGTGTACACGGAGTCTTGATGGACATTTATGGTGTGGGTGTTTTGATTCAGGGAGCAAGTGGTATTGGGAAATCAGAAACGGCTTTGGACTTGGTGGCGCGTAACCACCGTCTCGTGGCTGATGATCGTGTCGATGTTTTCCAAAGAGATGCCTTTACTTTAGCGGGGGAACCGGCGCCAGTTTTGCAAAATTTCTTGGAGCTTCGTGGTGTTGGTATTATTGATGTTATGAGTTTGTACGGTGCGCGTGCGGTCAAGGATCAAACGGATATTGATTTAACAATTTATCTTGAACCTTATGAAGTAGGGGGCGAATTTGACCGTTTGGGTAATGGTGTGAAAAACATTATTCTTGCAGATGTTGAGGTGCCACAGATCAAGATTCCTGTAAAAACAGGACGTAATGTCTCCACAATTATTGAGGCTGCCGTGATGAACTATCGTGCCAAAGATATGGGCTATGATGCAACGGCACTTTTTGAAGATCGTTTGACACATTTGATCGAAAACAATAGCTAAGGAGTGAAAGTGAATTATTTTCCATATTTAGCAATGAATAAGATTGCTTTAGAGTCAGGACCCTTTTCCATTCATTGGTATGCGATTTTCATTGTGACGGGGGCTGCCCTAGGTGTCTGGCTGGCATGTAAGGAAGCACCACGGAGAGGATTGACCTCAGATGATGTGATTGACTTTATCTTATGGGCTTTCCCAATCGGTCTGATCGGTGTCCGGGCTTATTACGTTGCTTTCCAATGGGATTATTATAGCCAACATCCGAGTGAAATTATCGCTCTTTGGGATGGCGGAGGTGCAATTTATGGCGGTCTGATTGCGGGAGCAATTGTCTTGTTTGTCTTTTCTTACTATAGGATGATTAATCCTCTGGATTTACTGGATATAAGTATTCCTGGTGTATTAATCGGACAAGCTTTTGGACGTTGGGGAAATTTTGTCAATCAGGAAGCCTATGGTGATGCAGTAAGCAACTTAAATTATCTGCCGACCTTTATTCGAGAGCAGATGTTTATTGATGGCGCTTATCGAATACCCACTTTCCTCTACGAAAGTATTGGAACCTTTTCGGGCTTTCTTCTCATTATGATTTTCCGCCATCGTATTCCAGGACTTAAGCGTGGTGAAATCTTTGCTTTCTACCTTATCTGGTATGGAGCGGTTCGCTTTATTGTGGAAGGCATGCGGACAGACAGTCTGATGTGGGGAGCATTCCGTGTATCACAGGTCTTCTCAGCCCTAATGATTGTTGCGGGTATAGCGTTTGTGCTCATCAGACGTTTGAAAAAAATTGATTAAGAAAAAAATGTACAAGTGTATCTTTTGTAGTAAGGCAAAAGGTACATTTTTTTATTACATTACAAAAAAGTAAGCTCAGCTTCATGTCAGTACGCGTAAAATAGAGATATTAAGAGGAGAAGAGGAGCGAAAAATGAAACATACACTTGCACTTGTGACAACTGTTGGGCTTATCACATTTTGTGTTTTTAATATACTCCATCAACAAACGGAAACCGTCCGTAGCCTTCCCTCGGATACTCTCGGCACTCACAAAACATCTGCCCCATCGAAAAAGAAAAATGTAAATGTTCTTGACATTTATGCCAAGAACATGAAAAAACGAATCGTTTTTCCAGATAATGAAGAATCGCTTGACGAAAGCGGACAGAAAGATCCAACTGTACAAAAAGCCAAGGATTCAGCAGAATTTTACAGCAAAATCCCCACTTTCATCACGGAGCTTGTCAAAGAAGCTGCCAATCTCTCACATAAGCTTTTCCGGTAAGGTCTCGTTTTTTCTGAGGAAAGAATAAAAAAGGGATAAATATAAAAATCCTCTGAAAACACTGGTACGAGTGCCCTAAATATCTCGGAGAAAATTATGTGCCAAATTAGTTTATAAAAAATATTAATTTTGCTATAATAAAGTGAAATTACCGTTTGAATTTAAGCGGTTTCGGAGGTGAAGTATGGGAGAAATTAGTGTACAAAATATAGCCTGGCTGATCATTGCAATTGCTTTTGCAGCTTTGGTTATCTTCTTAATTGTACTGTTAGTTAAAGTTTCAAAGGTTGTTGAGGAAGCCAATCGTACGGTGAAACTCGTCTCTAGTGATGTCGATGTTTTGCTTCACCAAGCGGACGGCTTGATGGCGAAAGCCAATGTTCTTTTAGATGATGTTAATGGAAAAGTTGCAACAATTGACCCTCTCTTCGTTGCAGTAGCAGAGCTTTCAGAGAGTGTTACTGCGGTGAATAAAAGCAGTCGCGACATGGTTGAACGTTTCTCAAGAAAATCGGGAACGGTTGGTCGTTCAGCTTCGACTTTAGTATTGGCTAAAACAGCAAACAAATTTATGAAGAAGAACAAGAAAAAGAAAGTGGAGGATAAATAATATGTCTAAAAAATCAGGATTTTTAGCAGGAGCTTTGATTGGTGCCGCTGCAGCTTTGTTTTTCGCCCCTAAAAAAGGAAGCGAAATGCGTGAAGATGCGAGTAAGATGTATGACGACTTTAAAGACGATCCAGAAGCCGCATTGAACAACTTACGCGATTTTTCGACAGAAAAATTCAATGATATCAAAGAGCGTTTTGATTCAGGAGAAATTTCTGCAGACTCAGCAAAAGATTATTTGACAAGTAAACGTGATTTGATTAAAGAAAAAGTTGATTCAGGTGAACTTTCAAAAGACTCTGTTATTGAATTTTTCAACAGCACACGGGATGCAATAGTTGATAAAATCAATCAAGCGAAAGAAGATACTGAAGAACTTTTTGATGAGAACGAATCAGAAATTACTGACGAAGTAGTGGAAAAAATTGCTGAGTTCAAAGAAAAGTTGGATGACAGTGCGGATACAGTCGCAGAAAAGGTCGAAGATGTTAAAGAAGATGCTGCAGAAGCAGTAGAAAATAACGTCGACTTTGGTAAAATTTCTGAAGAAGCCGGAGAGCTTGAAAAAAAAGCTAAAGACCTCTCAGGTACAGAATGGTAAAAGAGATGCTGTCTGCGGACAGTTTTTCTTTTTGTAAAAATGTTACAGTGTTTATTTGAGCTTTTGTAAAGAAATTGCGTTATAATAGTTTTATCAAAAATAAAAAATCGGAGGATTTACAATGACTCAAGCTAACTTTGGCGTAGTCGGTATGGCCGTAATGGGTAAAAACTTAGCCCTCAATGTTGAATCACGTGGATATACGGTTGCCTTATTTAATCGTACGACTGCAAAAACAGAAGAAGTTGTAGCTGAACATCCAGATAAAAATTTTGTTTTGACAAAAACAATCGAAGAATTTGTAGCTGCGATTGAAAAACCACGCCGTATTATGCTTATGGTACAAGCAGGTCCAGCAACAGATGCGACAATTCAAGCACTTTTACCACATTTGGATAAAGGGGATATCTTGATTGATGGTGGGAATACACATTTCCCAGATACAATGCGTCGTAATGCAGAGCTTGCAGACTCAGGTATTAACTTTATTGGTACAGGTGTTTCAGGTGGTGAAAAGGGCGCTCTTGAAGGTCCTTCAATCATGCCTGGCGGACAAAAAGAAGCTTATGATTTGATTGCACCAATCTTTGAACAAATCGCAGGTAAAGCACCTCAAGATGGCAAACCATGTGTGGCTTATATGGGCCCTAATGGTGCAGGACACTATGTAAAAATGGTCCACAATGGTATCGAGTATGGCGATATGCAACTCATTGCTGAATCTTATGATCTTTTGAAACGTGTACTTGGTCTTGATAATGCTGAAATCCAATCTATCTTTGAAGAATGGAATGAAGGCGAATTAGACAGCTACCTTATCGAAATCACAAAAGAAGTCCTTAAACGTAAAGATGATCAAGGTACAGACGGTTATATCGTGGACAAAATCCTTGATAAGGCCGGAAATAAAGGAACAGGTAAATGGACATCACAAAGTTCGCTCGATTTGGGTGTTCCATTACCATTGATTACTGAATCAGTGTTTGCACGTTTCATCTCAACCTATAAAGATGAACGTGTGAAAGCAAGCTCAATCTTATCAGGTCCAGAAGTGAAATTCTCAGGCGACAAAGCTGAAATTGTGGAAAAAATCCGTCAAGCGCTCTATTTCTCAAAAATTATGAGCTATGCCCAAGGTTTTGCTCAACTCCGCCAAGCTTCTAAAGAATACGATTGGGATCTTCCTTACGGTACCATCGCGCAAATCTGGCGTGCAGGATGTATCATCCGTGCTGAATTCTTGCAAAACATTACAGATGCTTTTGACAAAGATGCTAACCTTGAAAACCTTCTCTTGGATGAATACTTCATCGATATTACAAAACGCTACCAAGCAGCAGTACGTGATGTAGTAAGTCTTGCTGTTCAAGCTGGTATCCCCGTACCAACGTTCACAAGTGCAATCAGCTACTATGATAGCTACCGCTCAGCAAACTTGCCAGCGAACCTTATCCAAGCACAACGTGACTACTTCGGTGCCCACACATACGAACGTAATGACATGGAAGGAATCTTCCATTATGATTGGTATACAGAAGACTAAAAGAGAAACCTCGCTGAGCTCAAGCTCATGTATAAGAGGATATCAAAAAAAACTACCAAGAAGTTGGTAGTTTTTTTGATATCCTTAAGAAAATGGTGATTACTTACCACTTAACCCATCAGTGATATGGTCAATATTCCATTTGAGCATATCGTAATAGGTGTCACCTTTCTGACCTTCGTCAGCAAGTGAATCAGTAAAGATTTTCGAGTAGATTTTTACACCGGTTTGTCTAGAGACAGATTCCATCGTTTTTGGTGAAACGCTGGTTTCCACAAAGAGTGCTTTTACATTTTTATCTTTAACAATCGTGTTGATACGGTTGAGTTGGGCTGGTGTACCTTGGTTGTCTGTATTGATTTCCCAGATATATTCAGCTGTAAGGCCGTATTGTTTTGAGAAGTACTTAAAAGCACCTTCACTGGTAACCAAGATTCGGTCTTCCTCCGGAATGGTTGCAATCTTAGCTTTTGCTTCTGTGTCCAGCTGTTGTAGCTTATCTGTATATGCTTTGAGATTTTTTTGATAATCTTCTTTATGCTGAGGATCTTTCTTTGAAAGTTCCTTTTCGATATTTTGGGCATAAATAATGCCGTTTTGAATATTCAGCCAAGCATGCGGGTCTTCTTCACTTTCTTTGCCTTTTTCACTTAAGTGAATGGGAGTAACACCTTGGCTAACCATAAAGGTTGAATCTTCTTTACGACTATTTTTAATCAGCTTATCAAACCAACCTTTTCCAGTTTCCAAATTGAGGCCATTGTAAAAAACAAGGTCGGCTTTTTCGACTGCTTGAGTGTCATTGGGTTTCGGATCGTACTGATGAGGATCCGTGCCACGTGGGACCATGCTATAAACATCCACATGGTCTTTCCCGATATTTTCGGCAATATCGGCAATGATGGAGTAGGTGGTTACAACCTTAAGTTTATCAGATGCCATACTTTCTTCTTTTTTAGGCGAGCATGCTGTAAGAAGTAGCAGAAGTGAGGCTAAAAGGGCAATTAAAGAGAGCTGTTTGCGGTTCATGATTGAGGTCCTTTCTTAGGATAGCGGATAAATCCGTTGCGAGGGCTGAGGAAGAAGGAGAGGGCAAAGGTAAGTGCCCCAACGATTACAATGGTTGCGCTTGTAGGCAGATCGTATTGGAAGCTGATAATAACGCCCAAAATACCAAATAATACACCTAAGACAGAAGACATCGCGATCATATATGGCAATTTATTTACCCAGAGGTAAGAAATAGAGGCAGGAATGATAAGCATGGCAACCACAAGAACAATTCCGACTTGTGACAAGGCAGAAATTGTAAAAAGTGTCAGCAAAATCATCAATAAATAGTGATAAAAAGTATTGTTTAAACCATAAGCTTTAGACATAGTTGGATCAAAGGAAGTAATAAGTAGCTCCTTGAAGAAGAGTTTGACTACCAGAACAACAGCAATCAATAAAACGAAAGACTGAACAAGTTCGTGTGGAGTAACGGCAAGGATATTTCCAAAAAGAATATGGTTAAGGTCTGCACCACTTTCAGCTTTTGTGATTAATATGATTCCTAGAGCAAAGAAGCTACTTAGGATAATACCAATCGAAGCATCTGTCTTCAAATTACTATGTTTGATGATAAATTGAATCAGAATGGCACCTAAAATCCCAGATACTGTTGCGCCAATCAAAACATTTATCCCTAGCATGTAGGAGACAGCAACCCCAGGCAAGACAGCGTGAGATAAAGCATCACCCATGAGAGAAAGACGTCTCAAGACGATAAAACTCCCTAAAATTCCGGAGATTATCCCTAATAAAATGGAAGCGATAAAAGCACTCAGCATGGTTACAGTAAGGCCTGTTATATCTGAAAGAAAAAATAAAATATCCACTGAGACTAGCCCTCGCTTTCCTTGATGATGATATCGCCTAAGGCTTCACCGTACGCTCTTTGAAGATTTTCATTAGTGAAAGATTGGGCAGTATAATCAGCACAAATAAGTTTTTTATTAAGAATAACCAGATAATCAAAATATGCTTTAACGTTATGAAGATTGTGGTGAACAATGATAATCGTTTTACCATTCTGGCGTAACTCTTCAAGTATATTAATGATGATTTTTTCGCTCATCATATCGATACCCACAAAAGGTTCATCTAAAAAGTAATAGTCAGCTTCTTGGGCCAGTGCACGAGCGATGAAAACACGTTGCAATTGTCCGCCAGACAAAGCACTTAACTGGCGCTCTTTAAAATTGTCCAAGCCAAGTTTATGAAGTGCATGTTCCGCTTTTTGTCTTTCTTTTTTACGGGGCTTTTGAAAGAGTTTTAAGTTGGGATATGTACCTGTCAAAACGGTATCAAAGACCGTGATTGGAAAGCTAA
Organism: Lactococcus garvieae subsp. garvieae; assembly: GCF_029024465.1. NCBI lineage: Bacteria > Bacillati > Bacillota > Bacilli > Lactobacillales > Streptococcaceae > Lactococcus > Lactococcus garvieae. The sequence continues at coordinate 1,486,870 of NZ_CP118950.1, read as the reverse complement.
GATCAATTTCGCTACGTTGTGCAACATAGGCAATCTTTCTCTTGAAAGTTTTGAGTGGGGTTTCATCGATGGTGACTGAACCGGATTTGGTTGGGATCATCTCTAAGATGCTTTTCATCAAAGTTGACTTCCCCGCACCGTTAGGTCCAATAACTCCTGTACAGGAGCCTTCAGGTATATGTAGTGATATATTTTCTAAGGCAAGGTTACCTTTATATTCGACGGATAAATTTGAAATTTTTAACATTATTTTCCTTGTTTTTAAAGTTCACAGTGAGCTACTGTTGGCGCCCAAGATTTAGTTTGGTGTCGATAGCGTGTTTTGAGTTTTTGAAAATTTGGGTATATAAAAATAAGCTTCATACTGAAGGTAGTGTGAAAGGTATGTAGATTAACATTTCTTTCTATAAATTTTGTTTTCTTCCTGCTCTGTCTTAGCATGAAATGGAAGGGCATGAATTCTAAAAAGTAAAAAATAATTTCTTGTATGAAGTCTTAAACACTATTTTACAGCACATGCTAAATAAAGTCAAGTTATTTATAGGGTATCCTATAAAAATTGGAAAAGAAAAACTAAGGTTTTGCCTTAGTTTAATTTTTATATTTAGAGACTTTTGAGTTTACCACGGAATTCGTCAATAGATTGATAGCCTTTTTTGTCCATGATTTCTTGAAGTTCTCTACGGATTCTTGTGAAAATTTCTGGACCTTCTTTGTGGAGGGCTGTCCCAATTTGGAGCATGCTTGCACCACAGAGAAGATGTTCAAAAGCATCTTGACCTGTTTCGATACCGCCTGTTCCGATGATTTGTATTTCTGGTTTAAGACGTGTGTAGAAGGCACGCACATTGGCTAAAGCAGTTGGTTTGATGTATTGACCACCAAGACCGCCGAAACCATTTTTAGGTTTAATCACAACAGCTTCCTCTTCAGTATCGATATAGAGGGCATTTCCGACACTGTTGACAGAGTTGACGTAAGTGAGGGGAAACTTGTTAAGAATATCAGCCATTTGATCGAAATGTGCCAAGTCAAAATATGGCGGAAGCTTAACACCCAAAGGTTTTTTGAAGAAAGCAAATACTTTTTCTAACAGTTGCTCTGTTGCTTGGAAATCATAGGCTAATTGAGGTTTACCTGGTACGTTTGGACATGAGAGGTTAAGCTCAGTAATACCTGAAAATGCGCTCTTTTGAATACTATCCAGCATTTCAAGATTTTCTTCGGGACTCATACCAGCAATGGAGAAAAAGATTGGTGTATCTTGATTTTGTTGTACTTCCAAAACATAATCTAGGTAATAGTTGAACCCTAGATTAGGAAGACCCATAGAGTTAATGCTTCCTAAATCTAAGTCGACATAACGCGGAGAAGGATTGCCTTCTCTCTTTTCCAAGGTACAGCTTTTAGTGATATAAGCGCCTGCATCAGATTTTTCTAATTCTTGCAGATCCTCGATAGTCATACAATGTACACCAGATGCATTCATAAAAGGATTGGCAAATTTAGTGTGAGCAAAAGTTGTTTCTTGTTTCAAGTCTCTAAAACCTCTTTCATAATTTTTACTATTCTACCACGATTAGATGAGAAATCAAATGATTAAGCTTAAATGGCGTAAGAAAAAGTATTTCACTTTGTTACGCCACTAATATGTGTTACTATATAGGTGTACTTAGTAATACATATTAGGAGTGGTAATGGAAAATAATACGGAAATGCTCAAGGGTGTTTTAGAAGGTTGTGTCTTACAAATCATCAGCCAAGGAGAAACCTATGGTTATGCCATCACACAGCAATTAAAAGAATTAGGATTTACTAACGTAGCAGAAGGCACAGTTTATACGATAACTTCTCGGCTTGAACGGCAAAACTTACTGGAGACAGAAAAAAAAGCCTCAGAAAAAGGTCCATCACGTAAGTTTTTTAAGTTGAATACTGCGGGAGAAGAGGAACTGGCAGCATTTTGGGTGCGTTGGGATTTTATCTCAGAAAAACTTTCTGAGATAAGAAATAAGGAGAAATGATGAATTTTTGGGAGAGAATAACAGGAAAAGATATGACTGTGGCGAGGGCAGATTTTGCAGCAAGAGTGAAACGTCTGCCAGAGAGTTACCAACGCATATGGGCAGAGCTTGATGAAGAAATCCAAAGATATAGTGATTTGACAGGGAGAAATCTTATCCCCATCATGAGTAGCTTACTTGAATTTTTTGAAGAAACAGCATTTGATCATGAAGATGTTTCAGCTGTCATTGGTGAGGATAAGGAAGCTTTTGTTGCGGAGCTGTTCGATCAACGACGTCCCATCCCCAATAAATCCTACCGAGACAAATGCCGCGAGCAACTTAATCGAAATGTAGCAAAAAAATTAGGGAGACAATAGAATGAAGCTCAAGGAAATCATTGAAGAAAAAAAGAGTGGTACGCTCTTCAAAATGCTGTGAAAAAACTACCAAAGGATTATGGTATCGTTTATAAGGAGATTCAGCGATATTTTTTTAAGATTGGTGTTTCTGATCTTCAGGTTCTTGGAGAATTGCTTGCCATTTTTGAAGAGGGTGTGAAGCATAATCAAGCTGTGCTTGACGTTACAGGGAACGATGTTGCGGCTTTTAGTGACAGCTTGCTTGATCAAAAAGAGAATTTTGATAAATAAAAAATGCGTTCTACATGTAAGTAGCACGCATTTTTTTAATTAATGAGCAATACGTTTACGGTTTGCTTTTTTACGACTTTCTTGAGCAAACTCCCATTTATGTTCAATCGGGTCAACAACACGTTTTTTGTAGATTGCGCCTGCAGTGAATAAAGCAGCAAGAGTGACAATGTTACCGGCAACGAAACCAGTGATGAGATTTTTATTCATAGGTAGACCTCCAAAAGTAATTTTAGTATGTTTTAGCGCGCAAGTCGTTTGCGTTTTGCACGTTTTTGACTTTCAGCAAAAGCGTCTTCTTTAAAGGTAGGACGCATTTCCGCATCAATTAATCCCTTATGTTTAGCAACCATTACCGCAGTACCGGCAACTGTAATTTCAATGGCTTTACCTATTAGGTAGCCCTTAAGATATTTATTCATGCTCTCCTCCTTATTGTCCATAATCATCCTATGTTACTTTGATAAACTTATAAAGTTATTATAACATTTGTCGGGCTCTATACCCAATATTTTAAGCTTCTTTTCCTAGAAAGTATACTAAATATTTGAAAGTGTCAAAAATTATTGTTATCTTAACAGTAGAGACATATAGAGGAGAAAAAGAGGCAATCATGAAGAAGAAAGTGCTGAAAGCAGGAAGTGCGATACTAGCGCTTGCGATTGTTTTCGGAGCAGCCAGCATACTGGTGAAAACAACAGAAACAGAAAAAGAAAACAAGAAGACTTCCGTGAATACTTATATTCGAAGCATAGCATCTAAAGAAGTAGGGATTGAAACGAAGCAGGAAGACCAAGGTTATCATATCTTGATGAATTATCCCAAGACAAAAAATAAAGTGATTAATCAAAAGTTGGAAGAATTTTCCAATCATGAACTTTCTTCTTTTAAAGACTGTACACCAGAGAAGGATACGGATGAGAAGGGTTCATTGTTTCAATCCTTTGAAACTTATGAGTTTTCCCCAGATATCGTGAGTTTCAAATTTAATGTGATGCGCAAAAGCAATGCGCGTGTCCAAGCTGAAAACCAAGTCATCACTAAAACTTACAATTTGAAAGAAAATAAGGAGTTACAGCTTTCTGATCTATTTAAGGACAAGGACGATCTCAGCAGTATCGCACAAAATATTTATGAGAAAATGGTGAAGCTCCAAGAGAATTCAAATCAGAGGGCCAAGCAGGTATTAAGTGCGGGATTGCAGCCGATGGAGAAAAATTTTAATGCTTTTATCTTGGATAATAAATGTCTGGATTTCTTTTTGAGACCGGGTCAAGTCAACAGTAGTACAAACTTATATACTAAAGTTTCAGTGCCACTGAGTGAGTTAGGCGAGATTGTCAAACCACAGATTTTAGTGGGGGATTTAAAAGAAGAAGCGCAACATTCGAAAATAAAAATTCCTTCTGCTCAACAGGTGCAAAGTAAAGCGCTGGCACATAAGAAATTAGTGGCTTTAACTTTTGATGATGGACCAGACCCACAAACTACACCACGCTTGCTTTCCATTTTAAAGAAGGCAAATGTTCCTGCGACATTTTTCGTACTCGGAAACCGTCTGGAACTCTATCCAGAATTAGTTAAAAAAGAACATGCTTTAGGAAATCAAGTGGGCTCACATACGTATAATCACGAGAATCTGCCACAACTCCCTGCAAAACAAGCACAAGATGAAATCAAAAAAACTTCAGATTTGATGCAAAAGACAGTGGGGATTCGTCCTCAAGGCTTACGCCCTCCTTACGGTGCCACAACACCTCAAATCAATAAAATGGCACAAACCCCGATTATTCAGTGGAGTGTAGACTCTTTAGATTGGGAAAGTAAAAATGTGGATCAAATTGAACAAGTTGTCATGAATGAAGTTTATGATGGCTCCATTATCCTCATGCATGATATTTATGATACCTCTGTCGATGGGGCAGCAAGAGTGATTCAAAAACTAAAAAATCAAGGTTACACATTTGTAACAGTTAATCAACTCATACAAGCACGTGGCAAACTTGAAAATTCACACGTTTATTACAATGCAACACAATAAATGAAATCCTCATGTGTAAGATGAGGATTTTTATATGGTAAAAGAGTTCCTAAGTAGAAAAATGCTATAATAAAAGAAGATATCTTCGTACACCGGACAAGAAAGATAAGAAAATTAATAGAAAATATTATATGAAAAAAAATAAGGTAATAGTCGTGGTCGGACCAACAGCTGTAGGTAAAACAGCTTTAGGTATTCAGCTGGCCCAAGTTTTTGATGGTGAGATTATTTCAGGCGATTCGCAACAAGTCTATCGTGGGCTGGATATCGGGACAGCCAAGGCAAGTCCAGAAGAACAGTCCGCAGCAGTGCATCATTTAATTGATGTACGAGATGTAAATGAAAATTATTCTGCTTTTGACTTTGTTCAAGAAGCTACCGTTTGCATAGAGCAAATTATTTCTCGAGGAAAGCTTCCGATTATTGTCGGTGGCACGGGGCTTTATATCCAGAGTCTTGTTGAGGGGTATCACTTAGGAGGGCAAGAAAATCATGAGGCAATGATGGAACTGCGTCGAAGCTTAGAGAAACTCTCTGATGAAGAGTTATTTGCGCGTGTTTCCCAAGATATTCCTGAGTTGAATCGGCGAAGGGCAATGCGTTTTCTTGAGCTGGAAGCTTTTGGTACAGGTGAAAATCAAGCGTCTGACTATGAGTTTTGTCTTCTCGGTCTGAATGCAGAAAGAACAATACTCTATGATCGAATAAATCATCGGGTAGACGATATGTTGGAACAGGGCTTACTTGAAGAAGCACAAGCTTTATTTGAAAATCACCCCGAGGTTCAAGCTGCAAAAGGTATTGGCTATAAGGAGTTTTTCCCTTATTTCTCAGGGGAAATCTCACTTGAAGAGGCAGTGGAACTTGTAAAAAGAAATTCACGAAGATATGCGAAACGTCAATTGACTTGGTTCCGCAACCGGATGAATGTCGATTTTTACGATGTCTTTGCTGAAGATTACCCAGAAAATGCTATAATATGTGCAAGAGAATTTTTAAATATGGAGGAAAAAAGTGAAAAATAAGGAATATATTGATTTAGGTTTGAAATACGGAGGCTACATGGCTCAAGACCGTGTCTTTTTGGAAAATCGTTTAGCAAATTTAGACGATGAAAAGGAAAAAATGCTGTTGGTGACTCCGCCTTCAAGTGTAATCAATGCTTATTTTGCAGAACTTTATCAAAAACGTTCTCCCCAAGATGCTACAGACTATTTCTTTGAGTTGTCACGTGATCTGAAGATGTTTCAAGCCCAGCCTAATTTTCATCTTGAAGGAAAAGAAGGAACAGAAAATTTCCGCTTTATGCGCTTAAATCTATCCGGCAAATCTTTTGGTTTTTGCTACCGCAATGCGCAGGAAGAAGCGGTTGTCTTTAGTGAGTTTCCACTGAAGATGACGGCTCAAATCATTTATGAAGTCGCACAGATTTTTCCACATTATGTTTTGGAACAAGAAGGCGATTATATCATTATGAGAAAGGCGAATTTTGAAGGTCAATTCACCGATGCACAAGAACTATCCGATTTGACAACTGCTGATGAAAATGATGATTATATTCGTTTGACAGGCTATAATTTTGAGGATTTGGTGCTTCAAGCTGAAAAAATTCGTTACATTCATCCTCTCCTCTATCAAGCAGAGCAAAATAAGTGCTACATGTACATTTCTAAAGGATTTTGATTGGAATATTCTAAAGAATAAAGTATAATTAAAGGAAAGGAGAGTTTTATGTTAACAGTTTCACTTATTATTACCGTGCTCGTCATTATTATTATTTTGGCGAGTGCAGGAACATTGTTTTATGTGATTAAACAACAAACGGTTGCGATTATCGAACGTTTTGGGAAGTATCAAACGACATCTTCGGCCGGATTCCATGTAAAATTACCTTGGGGAATTGATCGTGTTGCGGCACGGATTCAACTGCGTCTTTTGCAAAACGAAATGACCGTTGAAACAAAAACAAAAGATAATGTTTTTGTGACCATGAATATCGCAACGCAATACCGTGTCAATGAAGAAAATATTAAAGATGCCTACTATAAACTGATGAACCCTTCTGAGCAAATTCAAGCCTACATTGAGGATGCGCTTCGATCTGCTGTGCCTAAGTTGACTTTGGATGAAGTTTTCGAGAAAAAAGACGAGATCGCTTTGGAAGTACAGCATCAAGTTGCAGAGGAAATGACAACCTACGGTTATATTATTGTGAAAACATTGATTACACGTGTAGAACCTGATGCCGAAGTTAAGCAATCAATGAATGAAATTAATGCCGCTCAACGTAAGCAAGATGCATCACAAATGCTTGCGAATGCTGAGAAAATAAAAATTGTAACTTCTGCTGAAGCCGAAGCCGAAAAAGATCGCTTGCGTGGTGTGGGTATTGCTGAACAACGTAAAGCTATTGTTGACGGACTCGCTCAACAAATTATTGAAATTAAAAATACTGGAGCAAGTTTAACAGAAGATCAGATTATGTCCATTCTTTTAACCAACCAGTATCTTGATACGCTTAACCAATTTGCTGAAGCAGGAAATTCTACAATTTTCCTTCCAGCCAGTGCAGATGGTATAGAAGATATGCGTACACAAATTTTGAGCGCATTGAAAGCAAAATAAAAAAATCGTCTTTGGACGGTTTTTTTATTGTATGTTTTGTTATTTTGTTCTCATTTTGTTATAATTTTTGTATAATGAAAAAGGAGAGCTGTGAATGAAGCAAAGAAAAGTCTTCAAGATATGGGGATTAATGGTACTCGTTATGCTTTTAATGATGATGTTAAAACAGACAGGGGTTCAAGCAGATAAAAAGCCACCAGCAGTGATCGCAGAAAAAGGGATAACTTTGGATATTTCACGTAAATTTTATAAGAGTCAGGTTATCAAAAAGTTTATTGATGATTTGAGTAAATATCCGAATAGTTTTCTACAGCTGCATATGACCGACAACCAAAATTTGGCTGTGGAGATGTCCGCGGTGGAACAAACGACTGAAAAAAACGCTATTTATCAAGACGGACAATGGATAAACACGCAAACCAATCGCCCTTTTCTTTCGAAAAAGGAGCTGGTAGATTTGGTTGCTTACGCGCGCTCAAAAAATGTTGTTTTAATCCCAGAGGTAGAGGCTCCTGCCCACATGCAAGCTATTATGGACCTTTTGAAAGTCAATGATCCTGAGCGATATGATGCCATTAAGCTACCTGATGGAGCGCCAGATCAGTTTAATCTGATTGATTACTCTAAGGCTGAGTCACTCAAATTTGTTCAAGAAATCTTGGCAGAATACACACCACTTTTTGCCGGACAAGCAAAGCGCTATTTTCATATCGGTATCGATGAGATTGACTGGTTGCCTGTTGAATCAAACATGAATTTAGTGAACTACGTGAATGCTTTAGACAATTTTTTAAAGAGTCAAGGTTATACAACGAGAATGTGGAATGATCGCGTGGCTAAAGCAGATCTTCCTGCCTACAATAAAGACATTCAAATCACTTATTGGACACAGATTGGTGGTTGGGATATTAATAGCACGGACGAGAGAGCAACTTTGGGTCGAAAATATACAGCAAGTGCTCAAGAACTTTTAGATGCAGGATTTAAAGTCTTAAATTACAACGCTTATTATACTTATTTCCTTCCAGGTCAGCGCATGTGGCAACCAGAGAGTTATGCTTACACGATTAACGATTTAGTAGAAAATTGGGATTTATCTAAGTTCGAATTGAATAGCGGAAATCAAGTAAGATCAACAGAAAACGTTGTAGGTTCAGCCCTCAGCTTTTTGGGGGAAGAAGCAGGAGATTATACAGATAGCCAAATTCAAAAAAAGATGCAAGATTTTGTGAAAGCCTATTTAAAGAAGAAGTGATGAAGTGAGGTGAAAAATCAGTAAATAAGAGATGGTGTAAAAAAATTAAGTAGGTGTTGACAGAAAATAATTTTGTGGTATAATAGAGAAGTTGAAAAGCAGAAGCACCCGCTTCTCGCCTGAGTGGTAATAGCCCTGGGCAACAAAATGGAATTATTCACAAAACGAATGTTTTCATTAGCGGGGCGCATTATGCGTTCCGCTTTTGTTTTTCTAAAAAAATATTTTAGAAGGAGAATAGACATAGCAAAGCAAGACAACAGAAAACCTTTGATGAACGGTCAAATCCGTTCACGCGAAGTACGTCTTATCGGTGCTGAAGGCGAACAGCTTGGTGTTACACCTACAGCTGTTGCACTTACTCAGGCCGAAGACCTTAACATGGATTTGGTTTTGATTTCAAATCAAGAACCACCAGTTGCAAAAATCATGGATTACACTAAATTCATGTTTGAGCAAAAGAAAAAGCAAAAAGAAGCTAAGAAGAAACAGGCAACTGTTACTTTGAAAGAAGTTCGTTTGAGTCCAGTCATTGATAAAAATGACTTCAATACAAAACTTCGTCAAGCAACAAAGTTCCTTGAAAAAGGAGACAAAGTTAAAGTTTCGATTCGCTTTAAAGGTCGTATGATTACTCACCAAGATGTGGGTCGTCAAGTAATGGATGAATTTGCTGAAGCAGTGAAAGATATCGCTGTGGTAGAGCAAAAAGCCAAAATGGATGGTCGTCAAATGTTCTTACAATTGGCACCAATCAAAAAGAACTAAGTTCTTATTATTAACCAAGGAGAATTAAAATGCCAAAACAAAAAACTCACCGCGCATCAGCTAAACGTTTCAAACGTACTGGTAATGGCGGTCTTAAACGCTTCCGCGCTTACACTTCACACCGTATGCACGGTAAAACTGTAAAACAACGTCGTCAACTCCGTAAAGGCCGTATGGTTTCAGCAGGTGACTTCAAACGTATCCGTCGTATGGTTGCGAACATGCGTTAATAACAGTTCTGTGGACTGTTATGCATGGATACATTGCTGTCCCAATAACATTTCACGACTGATTAACTCATAAGCATTACATAAGACTTATAGGATTTCACTCGAAATCAATCAACCATTTAAATTAACTGTCAATGACAGGATAAAAATTTTCTAAGAAACAAGGAGAACACACATGGCACGTGTTAAAAATAGCGTTGCAACTCGCAAACGCCGTAAACGTATTTTAAAACTCGCTAAAGGTTACTACGGTTCTAAACACCGTCTTTTCAAGACAGCTAAAGAACAAGTAATGAACTCATACTACTACGCATTCCGCGACCGTCGTCAAAAGAAACGCGACTTCCGTAAATTGTGGATTGCACGTATCAATGCAGCTGCTCGTATGAATGGACTTTCATACAGCAAAATGATGCACGGTTTGAAATTGGCTGAAATCGAAATTAACCGTAAAATGCTTGCTGACATCGCTATTGCTGACGCAGCTGCTTTCACAGCTCTTGCTGAAGAAGCTAAAAAAGCATTGGCTAAATAATTTTAAAAACTTCCTTTTGGAAGTTTTTTTGTTTATAAAATTTAAAGTAATCTGTTATACTATGGTTATGAAGTTAATCGCTTACAATGATACCTATAAACAAGCAGTTATTGATTTGATACTTTCTATTCAGAAGGAAGAATTTGGAGTTGCTATTGATTTAGCAGATCAGCCCGATTTGCAAGATATTCATGCACATTACAGTCAATTTTGGCTTGCTGTTGATGAAGAGAAGGGAGTTGTTGGAACACTTGGTATCGTCAAGTTTAATGAACAGCAAGCTGTTCTGAAAAAGATGTTTGTCAATGTTGAATACAGAGGAAAGTCTGTTGCACAACTTCTTTTGGATAATTTGTTTGACTACTGTCACATAGAGAATATCAAAGAAATTTATCTTGGAACTGTCGAACAATTCAAAGCGGCACATCGTTTTTATGAAAAAAATGACTTTCTACCTATCAATGAAAAAATACTGCCCAAACACATGCCAAGAATGGAGGTGGACACGATATTTTATAAAAAAAATATCACAGAATAAAAAAGTCAAAATGTAACCGCATACCTTGTATAAAAAGCCTTTTAGCTTCTTTTTCACTTGAAATAAGGCCGGAAAAATAGTAAAATCATAGTGTATTAAAAAGTGCAGAAAGCACTTAAAACAATAAGGAGATAAAAATGTCAATTATTACTGATGTTTATGCTCGCGAAGTCCTTGACTCACGCGGTAACCCAACAATCGAAGTTGAAGTTTACACTGAAGACGGTGCATTCGGACGCGGTATGGTACCTTCAGGTGCTTCAACTGGTGAACACGAAGCTGTTGAACTCCGTGACGGTGACAAATCTCGTTACCTCGGTCTTGGTACTCAAAAAGCTGTTGACAACGTAAACAACGTAATCGCTGAAGCTATCATCGGCTACGAAGTTACTGAACAACAAGCTATCGACCGTGCAATGATCGCTCTTGACGGTACAGAAAACAAAGGTAAATTGGGCGCTAACGCTATCCTTGGTGTTTCTATCGCTGTTGCTCGTGCAGCTGCTGATGAACTCGGTGTTCCACTTTACAACTACCTTGGCGGATTCAACGCTAAAGTATTGCCAACTCCAATGATGAACATCATCAATGGTGGTTCTCACTCAGACGCTCCAATCGCTTTCCAAGAATTCATGATCGTACCAGTTGGTGCACCTACATTCAAAGAAGCGCTTCGTTGGGGTGCTGAAATCTTCCACGCATTGAAGAAAATCCTTAAAGCTCGTGGCCTTGAAACTTCAGTTGGTGACGAAGGTGGATTTGCTCCACGTTTCGAAGGTACTGAAGATGGTGTAGAAACTATCCTTAAAGCTATCGAAGCTGCTGGCTACGAAGCTGGTGAAAACGGCGTTATGATCGGTTTCGACTGTGCTTCTTCAGAATTCTACGAAGACGGCGTTTACAACTACGCTAAATTCGAAGGTGAAGGTGGTGCTAAACGTACTGCTGCAGAACAAATCGATTACCTTGAAGAATTGGTTAACAAATACCCAATCATCACTATCGAAGATGGTATGGACGAAAACGACTGGGATGGTTGGAAAGCCCTCACAGAACGTTTGGGTAACAAAGTTCAACTCGTTGGTGACGACTTCTTCGTTACAAACACTTCTTACTTGGCACGTGGTATCAAAGAAGAAGCTGCGAACGCTATCTTGATCAAAGTTAACCAAATCGGTACTTTGACTGAAACATTTGAAGCAATCGAAATGGCTAAAGAAGCTGGTTACACAGCTATCGTTTCTCACCGTTCAGGTGAAACTGAAGATTCAACAATCTCAGATATCGCCGTTGCTACAAATGCTGGACAAATCAAAACTGGTTCACTTTCACGTACAGACCGTATGGCTAAATACAACCAATTGCTTCGTATCGAAGACCAATTGGGTGAAGTTGCCGTTTACAAAGGTCTTAACGCATTCTACAATCTTAAAAAATAAGGTTTAGAGAGCAACTAATGCTTAATGAAACACTCTTTTGATGTTTAATTTTTAAACATCGGAGGAGTGTTTTTTAGTTTGGAAATTGAGAGACAAGAAGCAAGGGTGTAAAGGTTAGCTTATGCTATAATGAGTACATGAATAAGGTAAACGAAGAACGTGTACACGAAATATTTAATAATATATCCACTGATTATGACAAAATGAATGCCATCATTAGTTTCAAGCAGCATGACTTATGGCGGGATAAAACCATGAAAAAAATGGGGGATTTATCTGACATGACCATTTTGGATTTGTGTTGTGGTACTGGGGATTGGACTTTTGACCTTTCAAAAGCTGTGGGGCAAAAGGGTAAGGTCGTGGGCTTAGACTTTTCTGAAAATATGCTGAAAGTGGCCCAAGATAAACTTGACAAAAAAGGCAATGAAAACATTGAATTTATTCAAGGAAATGCCATGGCTATTCCTTTTGAAAATGACATGTTTGATGCAGTTACGATTGGTTATGGCTTGAGAAACACGCCTGATTATCTCACAGTGCTACGAGAAATTTTCCGTGTCTTAAAAACTGGCGGAAAAGTAGTGTGTATTGAAACTTCTCATCCAACTTTGCCTATTTACAAGCAAGCATTTGAACTTTATTTTAAAAAAGTGATGCCTTTTCTGGGAAAAGTCTTTGCCAAGTCTTTGAAGGAATACCAATGGCTTCAAAAATCTGCGGAGAATTTTCCTGATGCGAAAGCTTTGGCTTTATTGTTTAGCGAGGCTGGATTTTCTACTGTAAGCTATCAAAAACATGGCGGTGGAGCCATTGCTACACACTTTGGGACCAAAGGCTCTCCTGTAACAAAAGAAGACTCACAATGAATTTATAGTCACAAAAGACTTTGTTTACGTTTGTAAACAAAGTCTTTTGCTTTATGAGTTTTAAGTGGTATACTAACAACATATAAAGAATGAAGTAAAATTCAAAAGAAACGAGAATAAGTATGGACACTCAACCCTTTAATATTAAAAAAATTACTTTGAAAGCTTCCAATCGACAAGTCATGCGTCATTTTTATGAGGAATTACTAGGTTTTTATCTTGCTGAGGAAACAGAGCATACACTTGCCTATGCGTTTAGAGAAAAAGAAGCTCCTTTTTTAAAACTTGAGTTTGGTGGAAATGCAAGTACAGAAAAAACGACCGGCCTTTTTCATTACGCTCTTCTTTTTCCCGATCGTTCCTCAAAAGCTGGACTTATTTCACGACTCATGAAGGCAAACTACCCACTAGGAGCGGGAGACCATCTCGTCAGTGAATCTTTTTATCTTAGTGATCCTGAAGGAAATGGAATTGAGCTCTATCATGACCGCGACCCGAAAACTTGGAACTGGAATGAAGGACAAGTTGAAATGGGGACCTTTGCTGTTGATCTTGAAGCTGTTTTAGCAACAAAAAAAGTAGGAGCATTTCGCTATCCGCCAAAAATGAGTATTGGTCATCTCCATTTCACGGGAAGTTCTCTTGCACAGGCTGATACACTCTTTATGGATATACTTCGGACGGATCTAGTCGCACGAGTGGGTAATACTGCTCATTTTTACTCGCAAAATCATTACCATCATCACTTTGCGACAAATCTCTGGGAAGGGGCAAGCTTGAAAAAACGAAACCTGCAGAAAAACGGCATTTTAGCTTGGGAGATTGAAGTTGGAAGAGCGTATTATGAAGCAGTTTTGGAACGACTGTTGGCAACGGAGTGGACTTACGAAGCGAGAGGGAAGAGCATGATTTTAGAGGATCATGTTGGCGCGCAACTTGTGATAACACAGATATAAAAAACCTTGTTGCTCTTATGAGCCAACAAGGTTTTTATCATGTCTTTTTTATGAAGCATTGTTGGTCTGACTTAATGCAAAAGTATTTTTTTCTTGAATCAATAGTTCAAGCAACTGAAGCACTTGGAAGAGACCTGCGCGATTTTCAAACTCTTCACGTGTTTGAGGCAGGTCCATCTGACGGTAATGAGAATAGGCATTTTCTATTTTCTTTAAGAGCTCGCTGCCGTCATTATGGGCAGCATAGGTAAGTGACAAAGTTTCAAAAATATTGGAAATTTCGGCGATATGCGTGCTTTCCACATCTATTTCTTCTAATTTCATAATGATATCTTTGAGAAGTGTAATTTGGATATGGCGCATGTCGAAATAGCGTTGATAAAATGTATTATTTCTTAAAAGGTTATTCTCTGATTTTTCAGTGGCGACTTTACTGCTGGCATCAATGAGTTCCAGCAGGTTGTCACACTGCGCCACGAGATCTTGGAGATCTTGCTTTTGATTCAAACAAATGACGAGATGTGCTGAAATATTTTTGAATTCTTTTTCTAAAATATTAAGATTATTTTCTAATAATCTTTCATTGCTTGGCATATATATGTTTGCCAAAAGTGCTAAACCTACTCCAATGAACATTAATGAAAACTCATTGCCTACGAGAGGAAAAGTTATTTCTTGAGCCAAAAGGTAATGGGAAAAAAGCACAGAGTTTACGACAATGCCTTCGCTCGTATTTGTGGCAACAGAGATGGGAATAAATAATAATAAAAAGATACCAAAAGATAAAGGTGTAAAATTAAATAAATTTAAAACGATAAAGGCGAGTAAGGTGGCGATGATAAGCCCTAGAACACGCAGAAATCCTAATCGTAAGGTGCTTTTCTGTGTGTTCGTAATGGAAAGAATGGCAATGATGCCTGCGCTGGTCGCAGATTCTAAGTGGAAAAACTGTGCAATAATAATGGCTAATGTTGCACAAATTGCAGTTTTGATTGTTCTTTGCCCTATTTTGATATGGCTGTAATTCACATTTTGTCTCCTTGTGATAGTATATAAGCAGTGAAAGAGTGCTTCTCAAAGGTTTTAGTGTATGTTGAGAGCTTTCTTAACTAGAGTAATTATACCAAAAAATAGGAGAGAAACAGATGCAACACTTTCAAAATTTTAGCTAAGAACAGATTATCTTAGATTTTAGAGCAGATGAAGCGAGAGGAACGAAAAAACTGTGTATAATAGAAAGTAAGAGAATAAAGGAGAAAAAATCAGATGAAAAAGTATATTATTGTAGGGATGTTTTCGTTCTTACTTGGAGCAATAGTAGCCTTAGGGATATCTAATATTACTCAATCACCTGCTACACCGATGGCAAAGGAAAGTTCTAGTTCCTCAACATCTACCAAAGAGAGTACTACCTCCAGTAGTTCCTCTGAAGTGAAAACAACACCCTCTTCAACTTCAACAAGCAGTAGTGAACAGTCTATCTCTTCTCTCTATCATCTCGTTCCACCTCAAAGCACCTATAAGAACTTAATTGTAGCTAAGACAGCGGAAGCAGAAGCTTATATTCAAACCAATGGTTACAATCTTATCAGTAAAACGAATCATGACTTGAATGAAAAGTCACTCATCAGCGAAGCATCTACAGAACTGCCTAATCCAGTAGATGCCTCAGGCAAGGAAAGTTATCTTTACTTTTGGGCAAATGATGCGCAAGCAAACGAGTTAGGCAGCGTTCGCATGGATAATAAAGTTGTTTTCTTTAAAGCGACGGATGATTATTTAAGTCGTTTGAATTAAAAAAGACAGGACGCAAATCCTGTCTTTTTTGGTGAAAGCAAAAAATGGCTAGGTAAATGAACGTTAAATTATTGTTATTTACAGTCGGTCATATGACGTAAAAAGATATTTAAAATATTATATCTGAGATTATTTTACGAACAAATCTCAGATATTTTTTCATATCAAACTTCTTTTTACTCAAAAAATTTTATCAATATCTCTAAAAATTGGTCATAGTTCCTCAATTTTAAGGGCGAAAAAAGATAAAAAACGGAGCTTGCCATGAATTGATGTGTAGTATTTTTTTTGCTTTTTTTCAAGAAATATTAGAAAAATATCGGGATGTTAAAAAGATAATAATTAAAAAAAGCCTATTATGGCAGGGTTTATAGGTGTGTCAGTATAATTCGGATTTAATTGATACTCATAAAATGTTACCGGTGTGTTAATCCTTAAAAATCACTTCTTTAGTTTATATCAAATGGAATTAGGAGTCAATATTTAAAAATTGTCTATATTCGTTATTTATCAAAAAATCAGGTTTAATCTAGCTTTCTAATGCTTAATTGTCAGAAAAATCCGAATTATATTGAAAAACACATAAAGAGGCTTCTTAAATTAATCACAAGAAATAAAAAGGAGATTCAAGATTGAAAAAAAATGGTAAATATTATGTTGCAGGAGTTTTACTTATCCCAGGTATACTAGGAGTTGTGGCTTATAGCTCAACTTATGGTACAGAAGATAAAAAGGCAGGTGTAAAACAAGAACAAGTGATGAGTACACCAGTTACTCAAGTAACTGGAGCAAATATTGCAGCTTTAAATGTAGATTCAACAACAAATAATTACTCTGGTATTTCACCAGCAATCGGTCTTACAACTTTCAAAGATACGTACAAAGAATTAGAAGCAGACGCGGATGGACTAATGTCAAATAATTGGACATAAAATGAGCTATATTTTCTTAAAATATTTTTCTTCCTTCTGATTTGGAGTTAAACCATTGTTGGCAGAATGAGGATTATAGTTGTTGTAGAATTGTTCGATGTATTCAAAGCAAGAGAGTTGAACCTCTTGAATGGTGTGATAAGTTCTTCGATTAATTTCTCTTTGTTTAAGGTACTTGAAAAAGACCTCAGTTACGGCATTATCATAAGGATACCCAGGTTTAGAGTAAGAAGCAAGTAACTGATGCTCATCTAATATTTTTCTAAAGGAAGCTGATTTAAATTGACTCCCTTGATCTGAATGAAAAATAATTGGTTCCTTAGGTTTTCTCTTATTTATAGCCATCTCTAGGGTGTCACAAGCAAGTTTAGCATCAATCTTATCACTTACTTTCCAAGCGATGCATTTTCTAGAGTAGAGGTCAAGAATGGCGCAGAGATAAACGTGACGCTTAGGTCCTATAGAAATATAAGTGAAATCAGTTGTCCAAACTTGATTCGGGGACTTCGGATTAAATTCTTGTTTAAGGAGATTATCAGAAGAAAATGCAGGAGAGTGTTTTGATTTAACCCGAGGTTTAATGGTCGACATTTTAGGGAGTGTCATAGACTTGAGAAGTCGTAAGATACGGCCTTCAGAAATATTAACGCCATAATCACGCAGAAGAATGATTTTAAAAGCTCTCGTTCCAATTCTTTTCTTAGCTTTCATATAAATCTCAAGGAGTAATTTTCTCAAGCGTTGATTTTCTATTTCACGCTTCGAAGGCTTCTTGTTAATGAAGTTATAGTAGGTGGAACGATTGACATGTAAAACACGACAGAGCATAACTGTCGTGTGTTCAAATCGGAGTCTATAGACTGCTTTTAATCTCACTTGGAGTTTTGCATGAATATGGCACTCGCTTTTTTTAAGATCAGATTTTCTTCCTCAAGTTGTGCATTCCTTTTTTGTAATTCTTGAATCTGTTTGGCAGTCAACACCGTATTATCTTCAAGACGAACTTGAGAGTACTGCTTAATCCATTTTGCAAGAGCAGAGACGGAGACGCCATAGTCTCTACAGAGTTCGGATTGAGTTTTACCTGTTTGATAGAGGTTGACGAGAGATTGTTTGAATTCCTCGTCGTAACGTTTAAAGCCTGACATAAAAGTCCTTTCATTTTTGTGTCTTCTTAGACAGATTATAACACACATATTTGTGTCTACTTTTATAGTATAGCTCCATGTCTACTTTTATAGTATAGCTCCATCTGGTGTATCATGGAAAGAAGATCCCATGCCTAATTTTCGAAAACTACAAAATGCATCAGGAGGGTATTTACAATCCACTATGTTTGGTGGGGGGACAACAAATGTTGAGTTCAGTGTCTTAACAGGTTTTAGTTATTCATTTTTTAATCAACAAATTAATGCCTTTGATTACTTGAATCAAAATCCAGAAAGAAACCAGAGCATTGCTCAGTATAAAGAGGAGAATATCGCCTTACATACGCACATGAAAACAGGTTATCACCGTGCTGACGTTCTACCCAACCTAGGGTTTTCTAAGTTTACTGGCAGAGAAGACCTCTTGAAAATGGAGGAAACGCGTTCAGCTGTCTATTATGCTGAAGGGTATTTAAGTGACTACACTTTATTCGAAGAGATACTAAATGAAGTGAATTCTTCTACTGAAAAGAACCTTCTTGTTCACGGATTGAGTATGCAAAACCATTACCCTTATACAGAAGATTTAAAAGGAAAACTAGAAAATAAGGATGTCTTAATTTCTGGTAATAATTTGAATGCAGAACAAAAACAGTTAGCTTTATATGCGAGGGGTGTGAAGAAAACAGATGAGGCACTGGGGACATTTATTCAGTCATTGGAAGCAATGGACAGGAATGTGACTGTTATTATGTATGGCGACCACTACCCAGCTCTTGATAATTCCGTTTATATGAAGTATCCTGTAAAAGATGATGAAAATAAACTCATTAATGACCATTCAACACCTTATTTTGTATGGAAAAATCATCATCGGAAAAGTGAGACCATTAGTAAATCAGTTACACCAGAAGGGTTATCTGTATTAGCTATGAAAGAAGGAAATACGAAGGTACCTGTATTCTATCAGTTGGTTGATCAACTTGAAAAAACGGATAAGGAAACAAGTAGATATCAAGAAATGGTAGACGATTATGAGCTGATTCAATATGATATGCTTGAGGGCGCACAGTATAGCAAGGTCTTATTTGAAAAATAGTTCATCAGTGAAGCTTCTACAGAACTGCCTAATCCAGTAGATGCTTCAGGCAAAGAAAGCTATCTTTAATTTTGGGCAAATGATGCGCAAGCAAACGAGCGAGGCAGCATTCGAAACAATAATAAAGTTGTTTTCTTTAAAGCAACGGATGATTATTTAAGTCGTTTGAATTAAAAAAGACAGGATTTGGGTCCTGTCTTTTTTGTAGGAAAGGGATTGAGTCACATAGCCATCCATACAGGCTCTAAGCAGTTACCATCTGGATCTTGAACTTCAAGGCCATACATAACGTCCTCAGGAATGCCATTTTCTAAATGAAGGGATTGTCCGCCATGTTGACTGGCAAGTTTGCCGAATGCTTTGACAGCATCTGCACTTGGAAGAGTAAAGGCAGCAAGAGCACCACTCACTTTGTGTGTATCTGCGATTGTTTTATCACCAATAAAGGTTTGGTAACGCTCATGCGAAAGTAACATGATATAGAAATTTTCATCCCAGACCATACAGCTTACCAAATCGTCTGAAAAATCAGGGTTCTTTTTGAAACCAAGCTTTTCATAAAAAGCTGTGGAAACCTGAATATCTGAGACAGGAAAGTTGACGAAAACCATTGTCGACATATGAAATCCTCCTTAAAAATAAATTTTATGTCAAAATATTCTTAACTTTAAGCTCATTGTAGCATAAATCATATTTTTCACCGCTTGATTGGCTTGGAAAATGCTTTCAAAAAAGTAAGGTGAAAATCATGGGAGAAAACAGCGTTTGAGACGTTTATTTAAGAGATTTTCTGTTAAAATATAACTATGATTAAAAACTATGAATTGTCAGCTGAACATCGGCTAGTCTCTACGGCAGAGATGAGGAATTTTACATATGTACTTAATCCGACACGTGAAGAAATTGGTAGTGTCTCGGAGTACTTTCAACTGCCCTTTGACTACCTTAGCGGCATTCTCGATGATTATGAAAACGCCCGTTTTGAAACGGATGATATCGATAATAATCTTATACTTTTACAATATCCAGCCTCATCAAGTTATGGCGAGGTAGGCACATTTCCTTACTCTTTGATTTGGACAAAAAATGAAGCTGTCATTTTAGCTTTAAATCATGACATTAAGGGAGAACATATATTCGGTAGAGAATACAGCTCTACACGCTATAAGCATGAAATTATTTATCAGGTTATGTATCAAATGACACATGACTTCCATGATTATCTACGAGAATTTCGTCTCCGCCGTCGTCGTCTTGAGGTAGGAATCAAAAACTCAACCAAAAATGATCAAATTGTTGATATGATTGGTATTCAAGCCAGCCTTATTTATTTTGAAGATGCTTTGAATAATAATCTCGAAGTGTTGAAGAAGTTTATTAATTATCTGCGTGAAGAAGATGAAGATGGTTTTGCTGATAAGATTTACGATATTTATATTGAAACGGATCAGGCCTACACGGAAACACGTATTCAACTGAAATTGCTCCAAAACCTGCGCGACTTGTTCTCAAATATTGTGTCTAACAATTTGAATATTGTCATGAAAATCATGACATCCGCAACCTTTGTCTTGGGTATTCCAGGTGTGGTTGTCGGTTTTTATGGGATGAATGTCCCCATACCTGGTCAGGAAATCAGTTGGGTCATGTGGGCCATATTAGGGTTAACGCTTATATTTTGTGGCATTGTCGTTTGGGCATTACGCAAAAAAGACATGCTGTGATCGTTTAACCATCGCAAGTTATCATAAAGGAACAGTTATTCATGTATAGGTTACGTATTTTTGCACAAAATTTAGCAATCTTCTTGTCCGTAGTGATTGATATTGGAGCAATTTTGGCTTTCTATTTGCATCGATCACCTGTTTTGAGAGAGTATTTTCCTTCCTATAGCTTCATGCCGCATTATATTTTAGGTTTTGCTTTAGGACTTTTGGGGCTTTTGGTCTCTCTCAATCTCTACCGACGGGTAAGGTCAGCTTGGATTATTACTATTGTCGTTCAATTTGTCATTTTACGGTTGAACTTTATTTCTACTCAGAGGTTTTTCAGTATTGGCTCACTTCTTTCACTTATCATTCTGGTTATTCTCGGGTTGACTTATCGTGATTTTAGTCGAACAATGGACCGTAATTATGCAAAAAAGGCAGTGTTTCTTGGTTTCATCCCACTGGTCTTGGCTTTCTTTAATACCTTATTGAGTTTAAGTTTTTTGAAGCGCGATTATTTAGGAAATCCAGATGTCTATTCTATCTTTAAGCAATCCTTGCATTTTCTTTTTACAATGGATATCCGGCAAGCGCATTTCAATTCTCATGTACATGGCTTTTATATGGTTGGGCTAATTATCATTACTTGGATTTGTGTGATGTTAGCACTCTATTATATCTTGAAACCATTGGTTTATTACCCAATCTTAAGTGGTCGTGAAAAAGAGAAAGCCATCGCCCTTGTTGAAAAATATGGTCAAAATCCGATGGCTTATATGACCATTGATGGTCAAAAATCTTATTTTTTCAGTGTTACTGTTGAAGGGATGCTTGCCTATACCGTTGTAAACAACGTTCTCGTAGGTTGTGGGGATATCGTTTGTGACCCTAAAGATGCCGCTCGTTTTATGGGAGAACTGGTTCATTTTTCACGTCGTAATGGATGGAAAATCTTGTTTATGGACATTACAGAAACGATGCGCCCTGCCTATGAATCTTATGGATTTTCGATGATTAAGATTGGTGAAGATGCTTGTTTGCGCTTAGAGGACTTTAGCCTTAAGGGTAAGAAAACAGCAAAGGTTCGTGCCAATATTAATCATGCGCGCCGCTTAGGTATTACTGTTGAAGAATACAAGCCAAATGAAAAACGAGATATAAAAATTGAAAATGAACTTCAAGAAATATCAGACGAATGGTTTGGCTCTAAAGGCCCTGAGCTTGGCTTTATGTTGGGGGGCTTGGCTTTAGAAAATCCTCTTGGGCGCCGTTATTTTTACAGTCGTGATGCATCCGGAAAAATGTTGGCTTTTGTAATTTTTGTTCCGTATGCTGAAGGCGAGGAAAGTGGTTATATGGCTGATGTGACGCGCCGCCGTGTGCAAGTACCTAATGGCTCTATGGAAGTGTGTCTTCTCCAAGCCTTTGAAACAATGCGCGAGGAGGGAGTGACTTGGGGTAATCTCGGTCTCTGCCCTTTGGCAAATATCAAAGATGACGAGGATAGCAGGAAAGTGACAACACAGCTCTTCCAGTTTATTTATGAAAATATGAATGGTGTATATGGCTTCAAGGGGCTTTATCAAGCCAAGAAAAAATGGAACCCAAGCGATTGGCAAGCGCGTTATATCGCTTATGCGCCCAAACCTTTTAGTTTCAGCTATGCCTACGCTATGCTAAAGGCTCAAAATCCTAAAGGGATCAACAAGTTGATCCTTGAAAAACTTCGTACAAAGATTGAAAAATAAAAGCACTGCAGTTTTTGCGGTGCTTTTTCTTAATAAAAAACCTCTCAACGAGAGGGCGAAATATAACAATTATTTACGGACGACAAGAGTATCACATGGCGCATTTTTAATGATATAGTCTGCAACAGAACCAATAAAGATACGTTCAATGTAGCTCAAACCAGTTGCACCAAGCACGATAAGGTCAATGTTTTCTTCTTTTGGAAGTGTTTGTCCCAACATAACTTTTGGTGAGCCGAATTCGACACGAGTAGTTACTGTTTTTACACCAGCGTTTTTCGCTTCAGTTGCAAAGTCATTAATGAGGTTTTCGGCACCTTTATGTGTATCATCGGCTACGACAGAATCATAAGCAGAGATAGACTGAAATGCACGCAAGTCAATGACGTTAGCGATGACCAATTCGGCATCGTTACGAAGAGCAGTGGCAACAGCTTTATCAAAGGCCTTAGTTGATTCTACAGAACCGTCAAGACCAACGAGGATTTTTTTGTAATTATCGAGCATAGTGGGACTCCTTTTCTTTTTTTTACTATACTCTAATTTTACTCTAATTTGCAGCATTTGTAAAAGAAAAACTATTTTTGGGGTCTGGCTTTAGCGCAGGAGGGGCTTAACCGAATAGAAAAGGACAAGGCAAAGGCATATGCAAGTGTATTTTTTGAGATTTTTACGGCTTTCTTACTGTAAAATCACCTTTTTTGTGAATCAAAGTGGCAGGTAAAGGTTGCTGTATGTTGAGAAGAACACCTGTGTGCTGTGTCATTGCGTCTAATTTGATATAATTATAAAGATCTATTTTTAAATGGCCGAGCAAAGCAAAGCCTTATAAAAATAAATAGAAGTTGAAAGGTAAAAAAATGACTCGATATGCTGTGGTGGATTTAGAAGCCACCGATGCGCACAGCTCGCAGAATAAAATTATCCAAATTGGTATTGCGCTAGTCGAGGGTGGAGAAGTGGTAGACACTTATACGACAGATGTCAATCCACATGAGTCACTTTTGCCGAGAATTGCGAGCCTTACAGGTTTGTCTAATCGTCGCTTGTCAAAAGCGCCAGATTTTTCGGAAGTTGCAGAAGAAGTGCGCCAAAAATTGGAAGGCACCATTTTTGTGGCACACAATGCGCGCTTTGATTACTCCTTATTAATGAAAAGTCTTTTTCCTTTAGGCTTGGATTTGGAATTACCGCGTGTAGATACAGTTGAGCTGGCGCGAGTTGTTTTTCCTACCTTTGAAAAATATGGGATGGAAGCTCTGAGTGAGCGACTGGACTTACGACACGATCAGCCTCATGCGGCCTTATCCGACGCTTTGGCTACAGCAGAGTTGTTGCTTAAAATGCAAGACAAGATTCGGGAACTTCCACGTGCTGTGTTAGAGGAGATTATTCGCCATTCGGACAGCTTACTCTATGAGACGAAAGAATTCTTAAAGGAGCAACTGCCTTATACGTCACTCAAAGTTGAGCAGCTTTATGTGGTATACAATATTGCTACACGTAGAGAAAAAGTGAAAGAAAACAGACAACCCCTTGCCAATTCTTTTGCTAAAAATATCTCTCGTTTAGGTCTTAAAGTCCGAAAAAATCAAGAAAAGATCGCTGAAAAAATAAAAGAAGAACTTACACAAAGTCGTCCTTCTTTCATTGAAGCACCTACTGGTATTGGTAAGACATATGCTTACCTCATACCTTTGCTTGCAGAAGGACGTGAAATTGTTGTATCAACGCCGACAAAAGTTCTACAAAATCAGATGATTCATGGTGTAGCACCAATCCTTAAAGAAAAATTTGGTGTGAATTTCTCTAAGCTTTTAGGGACGAAGAATTATATTTCCTTGGAAAAATTTTCACGGCTTTTGCTGGTAAATACAGAAGGGAAAAATTTCGAAATTTTCAAGATGAAAATTTTGGTCTGGTTGACGGAAACACTTACAGGGGAGCTAGACGAACTCTCCAAGGTCATGACCAATGAGGAGTATTTCGCTCAGATTGCGCATGATGGCTATGTCAACAACAAACAGCTGCATTATGAACAAGACTTCTGGCTGAAAGCGCAGCGCAGAGCTGAAATTTCGCAGGTTAAAGTCGTCAATCATGCTTACCTGATTGAACGTCTTGCAGATTATCCTGAGACTTTCTTGCAAGAACGCGTTTTGGTTGTGGATGAAGCACAGCAACTCTTTACGACACTGGAGAGGACCAATCAGAAATCAGTTAAAATATCGGAACAATTGGAAACCGTAGATACGGAAAATTCACATTTAAACAAACGTCTTGTAGAAAGTTTGACATTCCAGCTCAAAAATAAAAAACTGGACAGTGAGAAAATCGCCCTGGACGCGAGAGAGCTTGGTTTAAAAGAACTGGCTGAAATTTTTGAACATCCTGAGCAGAACTTTATTTGGCGCGATGGAGATATGGTCCACGCTTCAAGTACGGATTTTTATAATTTTGAAAAACTGGTGCCTTCAGGAACTAAAATATACATGTTGGGAGCGACCTTATCTCTGACGGAAGACAAGCCCATCTTCCCAGAACTTTTGGGATTTAAGGACTATCGTTTCTTCAAATTTGAGAGTCACCCCGCCGATAATCAAGAAATATTTATCCTGTCTGATGGCCCCCATATCAAAAATACGGGTGTTATGGCTTACGCACATTATGTTGCGGATAAAGTTTCCGAGGTTGCTGAGCTAGGCTGCCAAGTTGTTGTTCTCTTTACGGCAAAAGTGTCCTTAACTTTTGTAGCAGAACAACTGTCCGCTGAAGGTTGGGATGTATTGGCTCAAGATATTAATGGGACCGCTGCCCAAATCAAGAAAAAATTTGATAAAGGGGAAGGACAGATTCTTCTGGGCTTAGCTTCCTTCTGGGAGGGTGTGGATTTTGAGAAGCAAGATCACCTTGTGCTGATGATTCCTCGTTTGCCCTTTGCTACGCCAGAGGATGTTTTAACGAAAAAGTATGCAAAACGCTTTAATAATCCTTTTTACGATTTCAATGTGCCTATGGCAACGTTGAAGTTGCAACAAGCTCTGGGACGTGTCAATCGACGACATAATCAGTATTCCAAGGTGGTGATTCTTGACAATCGTTTAGCAGGCAAATCTTATGCGAAAAGAATGCGCAAAAATCTTGCACAAACTGCGCCCCTTAAAACACTTGAAAGTCGTGAAGTAGTGGAAAAAATTCTTGAATTCCTGATGTGAAATGGTACTCGAGACAGATGAATCAAAGAAGAAGTTAAGGAAATGCACCAAAATTTTTCAGTGACGAGACTGGGGAAAATTATAGATTTGACTTTTTCCGGCAGAAGACCTTTGTAGAGAAGCAATTTCGTTGCTTTTTTGCTATAATTAAATAGATTATCTAAAGGACAGAAAGGCAGGCTATGAGAAGAAGACGAATGACTCTGCACACACAGATTATTATCGGTGTTTTAACGGTAATTCTGGCAGGTTTTATTGCGATAAGCCTCTTTATCTGGAGAGCAGTCAGCCCTTACAATACAGCAAGAAGCGCTGCAATTGCTATAGCAAAGGATAAAACTGAGCTGAAAACTCCAACAGCTTTTGACATTGCAACTACAGATAGCACAGATTATTCTTTACTTGGCAAAACTGAAAAAGGCAAGGAGATCGGTGTTTTAATTCCGGAAAAAGGGGGAAATTTAACAGTTATTGACATGGCAACAGGTGTTAAGCCCGAAACGCTTCAAGCAGATAATACGACATCTATCGTCTTGGCCCTGTATAAAAATCAGCCCGTATGGCAGGTAAATAGTCGTGAAGGTTTTAAACTTTATGATTTCAAGACGGGTAAGGAGCTGATGTAATTTATGAAAAAATTATCTGATTTTGTTTCAAACATCGAAGAGTCTGTGACTCTCGCTGCTGCAAAGCGTGCCAAAGATCTCGCAAGCCAAGGAAAAAACATTATTGATTTAACTTTGGGACAGCCAGACTTTTCTACCCCAGAACTCATCGGGGAAGCAGCCATTGATTCTATCCATTCAGGCAAAGCCAGCTTCTATACGCAGGCTTCTGGTTTGCCTGAGTTGAAAAGTGCTGTGCGCAATTATTGGGAAAAATATTATGGTTATGCCATTGAAGATAAGGAAATTTTGGTTACCACAGGTGCTAAATTTGCGCTTTATGCCTTCTTTCAAAGTGTTTTAGATAAAGGAGATGAGGTCATCATTCCAGCCCCTTATTGGGTGAGTTATGTGGACCAAGTTAAAATGTCGGGAGGTCATCCTGTTGTCGTTTCGACTTTGCAAGAAAATGACTTTAAAATCACAGTCGAACAACTCGAGGCAGTGAAAACTGAAAAGACAAAAGTACTTTTGCTGAATAGCCCGTCCAATCCCACAGGAATGATTTATTCAAAAGAAGAATTATTGGCTTTGGGAAATTGGGCTGTAGCTAATGATTTGTTAATCTTAGCAGACGATATTTACCACCGACTGGTTTATAATAAGAGCGTGTTTACAGCTCTTTCATCTTTATCCGAAGCGATTCGTCAACATACGATTGTTATTAATGGTGTATCGAAGACCTTTGCGATGACCGGTTGGCGCATTGGGCTTGCAGTTGGTGACAGCGAAATTATTGCAGCAATGACCAAGATTGCAGGTCAAACAACCTCAAATCCAAGTACAGTTGCTCAATATGCAGCCATTGAAGCTTTTAATTCTGATGAGACGGCAGTCGAAAAAATGCGTACAGCTTTTGAAGCCCGTCTAAATTTGATTCATCCGATGATTAATCAAATTCCTGGCTTTGAGGCCATCAAACCTAATGGTGCATTCTATCTCTTCCCTAAAGTTGAGAAAGCCATGGCGCTCAAAGGATATGACAATGTTACGGATTTTGCGACAGCGATTCTTGAAGAAACCGGAGTGGCGCTTGTAACGGGAGAAGGATTTGGTTCACCTGTACATGTAAGATTGAGTTATGCTACTGACCTTGAGAGTTTAACAGAAGCTGTAAAACGTCTTAAGAACTGGATGGAAGTGGCGCATGATAGATAAAAAAGAAGCAAAATCAGCTTACAAGCTCCAAGAAAAGCTAGGCGCTGTTGTTGCTTATAAAAATATTTCAAAAAACAAGTTTTATCTTGATATAGCACCAGATTTACCTGGTTTGAAAAATCGCTTTGAATTTTCACGAAAAACAGGAATTGGTGTTCCACTAGCCATTGACAAAGATTGGAAATCGGATGACTTTGAACTTCTGGTCTTGGAAGAGCTTAAGAAAGACGAATTACAGACACCTAAAGCTTTTAAAGAAGATTTGAAAACTTTGAAGGAAATCTGGTTAGAGAAATTTGCAGACAAAGATTTATATTAATAAAAAGAGAAGGAATTATTTATGAAAGACTTAGTATCAATCATCGATGTGAAAGACCATGTCGGAGAAGAAATCAAAATCGGCGCTTGGGTTGCAGACAAATCAGGAAAAGGAAAATTGCAATTTCTCCAACTCCGTGATGGTACAGCTTAT
This sequence comes from Lactococcus garvieae subsp. garvieae, assembly GCF_029024465.1. Taxonomy (NCBI): domain Bacteria; kingdom Bacillati; phylum Bacillota; class Bacilli; order Lactobacillales; family Streptococcaceae; genus Lactococcus; species Lactococcus garvieae. The sequence continues at coordinate 1,459,015 of NZ_CP118950.1, read as the reverse complement.
TTCCAAGCTGTCGTTTTCAAACCAAACATGATTGAAAAATTTGGTGAAGAAGCTGGCTTAGAAAAATTCACCGAAATCAAACACTTGGCGCAAGAAACATCAGTAATCGTAACAGGTGTTGTGAAAGAAGATTCACGTTCAAAATTTGGCTACGAGCTTGATGTTACAGACCTTGAAGTTGTTGGGGGATCTGTGGATTATCCTATCACACCAAAAGAACATGGTACAGACTTCTTGATGGATAACCGTCACTTATGGTTACGTAGCCGCAAGCAACATGCTATCATGCTTGTACGTAACGAAATTATCCGTGCAACCTATGAGTTTTACAATGCCAACGGCTTTGTTAAAATAGATAGCCCAATCTTGACAGGTTCAGCTCCTGAAGGAACAACAGAACTTTTTGAGACAGATTACTTTGGACAACCTGCTTACTTGTCACAAACTGGTCAGCTCTATGCTGAAGCGGGTGCGATGGCATTTGGTAAAGTCTTTACCTTTGGTCCAACTTTCCGTGCTGAAAAATCAAAAACACGCCGTCATTTGACTGAATTCTGGATGATTGAACCAGAAATGGCTTTCACAACACACGAAGAATCTTTGGATATTCAAGAAGCATATGTCAAACATTTGATTAAATCAGTCTTGGAAAACCAACGTTATGCTCTAGAAAGTTTGGAACGTGACATTGATTTATTGGAAAAATATGTCAATGAACCCTTCAAACGTGTCACTTATGATGACGCGATTGAACTTCTTCAAAAAGAAGAAGCAAATAACGATTACGATCATATCGAGTGGGGTGATGACTTTGGTTCACCTCATGAAACATTTGTTTCTAACTACTATGGTGTGCCAACATTTATCATCAACTACCCTAAGGCAATCAAAGCTTTCTACATGAAACCACATCCAACACGTGAAGATGTTGTGATTTGTGCCGATCTTATCGCGCCAGAAGGTTATGGTGAAATCATTGGGGGTTCAGAACGTGCGACAGATTACGATTACTTGGTTGAAAAAGTAAAAGAATTTGGTCTCTCAGAAGAAGAATACAGCTGGTACCTCGACTTACGTAAATTCGGTTCTGTGCCACATTCTGGTTTTGGACTTGGTTTGGAACGTGCGGTAACCTTTATTACAGGTAACCAACACATCCGTGAAGCTATTCCTTTCCCACGTATGCTTGGACGTATCCGCCCTTAAAGCTTAAATAAAAGTTCTCAGTTACTCGAGGGCTTTTTTTGCATAAAACTAAGGGATGAAACATCCTTTTTCAGAGGAGTTTTTGATATAATAAGAGAGAGATTTAAAGGAGGAACCTTATCTATGGAACTTAAGGATTATCAAAAGGAAATAATAAAATTTGATGTCAATGGTCCTTTAGCGGACATTGAGCAGGTAAATTTTGCTTTTTTAGATAAGGTACTCGGTTTAGCGGGTGAATCAGGAGAAGTTGCGGATAAGATAAAAAAAATCATCCGTGATCAGGATGGAATCATTCACGAGGAAGATAAAAATGCTTTGGGAAAAGAATTAGGTGATGTCTTATGGCATGTGGCAACCTGTGCGCGGTATCTGGGACTTGATTTGGAACAAGTCGCTCAAGCCAACTTAAATAAACTAGAAAGTCGTCAGCTCAGAGGTAAAATAGCAGGCAGCGGGGATGAGCGATGAGAGTACTTATCCACGCAGGACGGCCAGCCAGTCTACCTGAAGAAAGCTATGATTATTATGTCGGCATTGACCGTGGCGCTTTATTTTTACTTGAGGAACATCAAGACTTGGACTTAGCAGTTGGTGATTTTGACTCTGTAAGTAAGGAAGAATTCGATAAACTATCAGAAGCTGCTCATGAACTTGTTAAACTTCCGGCAGAGAAGGATCAGACGGATTTAGAAGCTGGTTTAGATCAGGTACTTTCTCGTTTTCCAGATGCAGAAATTATGATTATTGGAGCCCTTGGTGGAAGGCTTGACCATCATTTGACCAATGTGTATCTGCCCCTGCATCTTGCCTGTCCGGAAAGGATTTCTTTGAAGGACAATCAAAATTTTGTAACATATTTGACTCAAGGGCAGCATACAATTCGCAAGATTGAAGGCTATCCGTATTTGGGAATTGTTCAGGTTGGCACAAACAGAAGTTTAGAGATTAAAAACGCAAAATATCCACTGAAAGCTGAGGATAACTTTGCAGACATCTATGCAAGTAATGCTTTTATCAGTGAGACGATGGAGTTAAAAATTGCTCAAGGCAAGCTCATCGTAATTTATTCAAAAGACAGTTAGAGAGATTATATGATTATTGGAATAATTGGTGCAACATCAAATATCGCAGGTAAGGCCTATCTGCCCGTTTATGCGAAAATGCAGGCCGAACATCGCTTCATTTTGCATTCGAGAACCTGGGAAAAAGCTGAAGAGATTCGAAAAAAATACAAGTTTGAATATGCGACAACGGATTTAAGCGCGTTGGAAACTTGCGATATGGTTGTCATTCATGCAGCAACGGCCCAACATTTTGAACTTGCAAAACGTTATTTGAGTGCAGGGACACATGTCATGATGGATAAGCCGATTTCCGAAAACTTTGAGGAGGTCCAAGAACTTCATCGCTTGGCTGAGGAAAATAATGTCCTCTTTGTTATCGGGTTTAATCGCCGTTTTGCCCCACTGACAGACAAACTAAAAGAGGTCCATCAAAAAAACTTTATCAAAGTAAGTAAAAACTTAGCGAACAATGCCGACGAAGTGCAGTTTAGTTTGTATGATATTTTCATTCATCCTTTGGATACGTTGATTTACTTGTTGGATGATGAGATTGAACGTTACAGTTATCAATTAGCGATGACGCCGGACAAAAAACTTTCACGTGTGATGGTCACACTGAGAACACAATCTTGTATGGGTGTTGCCAGCATGAACTTGGTCTCAGGCGCTTTTTCTGAGGAATTTACGGTTGAAGCAAGCAGTGGAACCTATCGTTTATCAGAACTGACGGAGTTAGAAATTCTTACAGGACTAGACAAGCAAAAAATCGGAATTAACGGCTGGCAAACTGCCACATATAATCGTGGTTTCGAAAGTTTGGTTTTTGGTATGGTTGAAGCAGTAGCTAATTTTGATGGCCATAACAGAGAGGAACTCATGAAACAAATGAAGCAAACAAATGTTCTGGATTCGCATGAAATTATCCATGAAATCTTGGACAAAATGTAACTTATAAAGGAGCAAAGAAATGAAAGATATCTTAATTTTAACTACAAATGATGCACCAGGCTATCGAGTGGTTGAAGTCTATGGCGAAGTTTTTGGTTTAACTACCCGTTCGCGTAACGTATTCTCAAGTACCGGACAACAATTAAAAACGATTGTTGGTGGTGAAATTGCCGGTTATACGAAACTCCAGCATGAAACACGTGAGAGTGCTATTGAACGTCTTGCAGAAGAGGCACGAGATAAAGGTGCCAATGCAATTCTCGCGATGCGTTTTGACTCTTCAACATTTGGCAATGTGGATTCAGTAGCTGCCTATGGTACAGCTGTTAAACTAGAAAAATTATAAAAAAGCAAACTTAAGTTTGCTTTTTTATAATTAAACTGAGACGAGGGATCCCTTAGCCCTTTTCTTTAGCTAGAAGTTCTTTCTCAAAGGTTTCTTTAATGGTTTTTTCTTTAATTAATTTTAATTTTTGTGAGCGGTTGAGTTTATGTTTAAACCACCACTCGCATTTTAAGGCGCGTTTCTTATCTGAAAATTCAACGGAAGTCAGAAGTTGAAGGGGACGTCGTGCTTTAGTATATTTGGCACCTTTACCAGAATTATGGGTTTCCAGTCGTTTTGTAACATCGTCTGTATAGCCACAATAAAGCGTATCGTCAGCACAACGTAAAACATAGACAAAATAAGATTTCATGATAAGGCTATTGTACCTTAAAATGTAGTATAATTGAAGTATCTTTATCGAAAATAAGAAATTCAGTCTCAGAAAATCTGGGATAGAAGTGAGAAGGGAAGAATAAATGCCCCAAGATAAAATTGTTATACATGGTGCTCGAGAGCACAATTTAAAAAATATAGATGTTACTATTCCGCGTGATAAGTTGGTCGTTGTTACAGGTGTATCAGGTTCAGGGAAGTCTTCTCTGGCTTTTGAGACTTTATATGCTGAAGGACAACGTCGCTATGTCGAATCATTATCTGCTTATGCCCGTCAATTTTTAGGCAATATGGATAAACCAGATGTGGACAGCATTGACGGATTGTCGCCAGCCATCTCCATTGACCAGAAAACAACCAGTAAAAATCCCCGCTCTACTGTCGGAACAGTGACGGAGATTAATGATTATCTCCGTTTGCTTTTTGCGCGTGTCGGAAAACCTTTCTGTATCAATGGACATGGTCAAATTTCAGCACAATCGGTTGAAGAAATTGTGGATCAAATCCTCGAACTTCCTGAAAAAACACGCCTGCAGATTTTGGCACCCATTGTACGTGGTAAAAAAGGACAACACGTTAAAGTTTTTGAGCGTGTGCAAAAAGAAGGCTATGTACGTGTCCGCGCAGATGGTGAAGTTTACGATGTGACAGAAGCACCAGAGCTTGATAAAAATAAAAAGCACAATATCGAAGTCGTTATTGACCGTATTGTTGTAAAAGAAGGAATTCGTTCACGTTTGTTTGACTCTGTTGAAGCAGCACTACGTATTGCTGAAGGCTATGTTATTGTGGACAAGATGGATGGGGAGGAACTTCTTTTCAGTGAGTTCTATGCCTGTCCTGTCTGTGGTTTTACTGTTCCTGAGCTAGAGCCACGTCTCTTTTCATTTAATGCGCCTTTTGGTTCTTGTCCAGACTGTGATGGTCTAGGAATGAAAAATGAAGTCGATCCTGACTTGGTTATTCCTGACGACAGTAAGACCTTACGCGAGGGTGCTATTGTAGCATGGAATCCTATCTCTTCAAATTACTACCCTACCATGTTGGAATGTGCCAGCCGTGATTTTGGAATTGATATGGATACACCGTGGGCTGATTTACCGGAAGAACATAAAGATATTATTCTTCACGGCTCTGGTGAGCGTAAATTCCATTTTTACTATGTCGGTGACTTTGGGAACGTTTCTGATAAAGACATGGTTTTCCCTGGGATAATCAATAATATCAACCGTCGTTTCCGCGAAACCTCAAGTGATTATACACGTGAATACCTTCGTGGTTACATGACGGAGTTAACATGTACGACTTGTCACGGCTATCGTTTGAACGATCAAGCCCTTTCGGTTAAGGTGGATGGAAAACATATCGGGGAACTTTCTAATTTAGCTATTGGTGACGAGTTAGAATTTTTAGCTGCTCTTACTTTATCTGAAAACGATGAAATGATTGCCCAACCTATTGTAAAGGAAATCAAAGATCGCTTATCTTTCTTAAAAAATGTGGGGCTTGACTATCTGACACTTTCACGGGCTTCAGGGACATTATCAGGTGGAGAATCGCAACGTATTCGTTTAGCGACACAGATCGGTTCGAATCTTTCAGGCGTCCTTTATATCCTTGATGAGCCATCAATTGGTCTGCATCAAAGAGACAATGACCGCTTGATTGAATCTCTCCAAAAAATGCGTGACTTAGGCAACACACTTATCGTGGTTGAGCACGATGAAGATACGATGAAAGCAGCAGATTGGCTGATTGATGTCGGACCAGGCGCTGGAGATTTAGGGGGAGAAATTATTGCTGCTGGTACGCCAAAACAAGTAGCGAAAAATAAAAAATCCTTGACAGGACAATATTTATCAGGGAAACGTTCCATCCCTGTACCGGAAAAACGCCGTAAAATCGATAAAAAACGCATGGTGAAGGTCACTGGGGCTTCCGAAAACAACTTACAAAATATCGATGCTCAATTTCCTCTAGGAATCATGACGGCTGTAACCGGTGTTTCAGGGTCAGGTAAATCAACCTTGGTTAATTCAATTTTGAAGAAAACCTTGGCGCAAAAGCTCAATCATAATTCAGAAAAACCAGGGAAGCATAAAAAAGTGACCGGTTATGAAGAAATTGAACGTCTGATTGATATTGACCAATCGCCGATTGGACGTACACCACGTTCAAATCCAGCAACTTATACCTCTGTTTTTGATGATATCCGTGGACTTTTTGCAGAAACGAATGAAGCCAAAATACGTGGCTACAAAAAAGGACGTTTTTCATTTAACGTCAAAGGCGGACGTTGTGAAGCTTGTTCGGGTGACGGTATTATCAAAATTGAAATGCATTTTCTCCCAGATGTGTATGTCCCTTGTGAAATCTGTCATGGCAAACGCTATAACTCAGAAACCTTGGAAGTTCATTACAAAGGGAAGAATATTTCAGAAATTCTCGACATGCGCGTGTCGGATGCTTTGGAATTCTTCCGTCATATTCCAAAAATTGAGAGAAAATTGCAAACCATTGTTGATGTCGGCTTAGGCTATGTTACTTTGGGACAACCAGCTACCACCTTATCTGGTGGTGAAGCACAACGGATGAAGCTTGCTTCCGAATTGCAAAAACGCAGTACAGGCAAGAGCTTTTATATCTTGGATGAACCCACAACTGGCTTGCACAGTGAAGATATCGCCACATTGATTAAAGTTTTGGATCGTCTTGTGGATCAAGGCAATACCATCGTTGTTATTGAACATAATCTTGATGTGATTAAAACTGCTGACTACATTATTGATCTCGGACCAGAAGGGGGGGCTGGCGGCGGAACAATCTTAGCTACAGGTACGCCAGAAGAAGTGGCTGAGGTTGAGCAATCTTACACCGGACAGTATTTAAAACAAAAATTATAATGGTTTGATTTATAAAAGAGCAAAGATTAAACTTTGCTCTTTTTTGTACGGGAAAAACACATTTAGAAGAAAGCGCTTTACTATGAATGTTAAAAATACTATAATGTAGGCATGTTGCTTTTATCAAGAAGCAAGAATTAGAGGAGATAACAGATCATGGATGAAAAGTACTATAAGCTGCTGAAAGAACAGTTTGTATCCAAAGAAGCAGTCTTAACTGAAATCATAAATCTCAGCGCAATTTGTGAACTTCCTAAAGGTACAGAGCATTTTGTAAGTGACATACATGGGGAATACGATGCTTTTAATCATGTCTTGCGTAACGGCTCAGGTTCGATTAAAGAAAAGCTCCGCGAATGCTTTCCTGACTTAGACCCTACCGAAATTTCAGAGCTGGCAACTTTGATTTATTATCCAGAAGAAAAGTTGGCTTCCAAAGAAAGTCAGCTTTCGCAAGAGGCATTTGCTTATTATTGCCGTGAGAACTTGATTTCCTTATTGAAAGTCGCGCGTTTTGCAGGGAAAAAGTATACACGGTCGAAAGTGCGTAAAGCTTTTCCAGAAAAATTCCGCTATATTCTTGAGGAATTAAAACATGAAGTTGAATCAAGTTCTGAAAAACGTGCTTATTTTGACTCGATCATTGAAAAACTTCAACATTTAGGTGAGCTTCCAAACTTGATTACTGCACTTGCGGATAGTGTGAGACGTTTGACTGTTGATCATTTACATGTGGTAGGTGACATTTATGATCGGGGCCCTTATCCTGATAAAATTATCGATCGTCTAATAAGTATGCCTTCAGTGGACGTTCAGTGGGGCAATCATGATATTATCTGGATGGCCACTTTGGCAGGTTCACCGCTTGCGATGATGAACGTTATTCGTATTAGCTCCCGTTATGGTAACTTGGATATTCTTGAAGATTCCTATGGGATTAATTTACGTCCGTTGATTGAATATGCGGAGCGGTATTATGAGCCTAGCCCAGCCTTTGCTCCTCGTTTGACGGAAGGAGAATATCTGTCGCAGGAGGAGTGTGACTTGCTGAATAAACTCCAACAAGCGACAGCAATCTTGCAGTTCAAGTTAGAAAGTCAATTAATTGCACGGCGCCCGGATTTTCATCTGGAAGAGCGGGATGTTTTGCATTTTATTAATTATGATGAAAAACGTATCTCCCTCAAAGGCAAACAGTATGATTTGCAAGAATTTCAAGCACCGACGGTTGATCCAGTTCAACCGGAGCAGTTAAGTGCTGAGGAAGAAATTTTACTGAAAAAATTGCTGAAAAATTTTAAGGCTTCCCAAAAGCTCAAAAAACATATTGATTTTCTTTTAGAAAAAGGTTCAATGTATCTTTCCTACAATGGCAATTTACTGATTCATGGTTGCTTACCCCTTCATGAAAATGGTGACTTTAAGTGTTTCAGGCTTGAAGGAGAAGCTTATTCTGGACGTGAACTGCTCGATTTATTCGAAGACCATGTGAGAAAGAGTTTGGCGCATCCTGATGTCCAAGAAGATTTATCTACAGACTTACTCTGGTATCTGTGGGTGGGAGAATCTTCTTCACTTTTTGGTAAAGAAGCGATGACCACTTTTGAGCGTTATTACATCTCAGACAAAGCAACACATGTGGAAAAGAAAAATCCTTACTATCGTCTAAGAGAAGAGCCTGAGACAATTTGCCGCATTTTGAAAAATTTTGGTATGGATGAAAAAGGTCATATTATCAATGGACATACACCGGTCAAAGAAAAGAAAGGTGAAGAACCAATTAAAGCAGGTGGTAAGCTGATTGTGATTGATGGCGGCTTTTCTAAGCCTTACCAAAAAGAAACTGGAATTGCAGGATACACTTTACTTTATAACAGTTATGGCATGCAGCTGGCAGCTCACGAGCCTTTTAAAACGATAAAAGCAGCTGTCGAAGACGGCAGTGATATTGTGAGTGTCAAGCGATTGGTTGATCGAGTAGAAGAAAGGACCTGTGTTAAAGATACCAATATCGGTCAGGAGCTTTTGAAGACAATTGATGATTTAGAGTATCTTTTTGAAAACTATGAAAAATATTGACTTGCAATGGTAGAAAATACAAGATTTGAAGATAAAGGAGTGACGCTTGAAAACATTAAGTGAAGCAGAGTCGTATTGTTGGAATCATATTCAAGATAATTTAAATCGAATCCCTAATCTATCTATTTCGATATTGGCCATAGAATCACATGTCAGTGTTTCCACAGTGAATAGAACGCTGAAAAAAATGGGCTACGAGGGTTATTCTGACTTTAAGCAAACTATTCGTAATACCAAAAACGAGCGACGCAAAAATGGCTTTTCTAAAGAGGTTAATCAAGCTATCCGTAAAAATGAAGTCGAAATTACACGGACCATTAATCAACTTTCAGCAGATGATATTGAAGCTGCTATTAAGTTGATTGATCATCACAGCAAAATTATGATTTTTTGTGCAGGACTGAGTGCGAATGTTGCGCGGGAAATGATGGATAAGCTGCAACTCTTTGGAAAACTTTGTGTCATTCACGATGATTTTGACTATATGCAGTATTTTGCAAGTAAAGCCAATCGTGATTATCTCATCGTTGCTTTTTCTTTGAGTGGCGAAACACCTGAGATTGTACAAGCACTTCATAAAGCCAAAAATCGGGGAGCAAAGATTATTGCACTCGTGGGAGCAATGCCGAGTCCCATCGGAAGTCAAGCTGATGTTTGTATCCATGCTTACAAATCAACTCAAAAAACGATTAATTTTGGTTTAGATGTGGGGAGTCGCCTGTGTTTACAAGTTGTGAACCGCATCTTGCTGGATGCTTTTGCCCTTTACAAAAATTTGGCACCTATTCGTGAAGATTAAATAAGACAAGCAGAGAAGATAAAAGCTCTGCTTTTTTTTGGGAAAATTTTCCTCTTATTTAAGGGGCTTTTTGGAAAATTTTCCCCTTATTTCTGATTTATACTAAGAAAAAAGGTAAATGGAGGCAAGATATGACTTACTATATTAAAGCGGATAAATTTTTTTATCCTTATCACACACGCAATGGTGGCTATTTAGAAATTAAAGAAGGGAAATTTGGAAAACATAGGCAAGAAGTGCCTCAAGATGCTGAAGTCAAAGATTATACAGGATACTGGATTGCTCCAGGATTGGTGGATACACATATACATGGTTTCGATGGTGCAGATGTAATGGATGGGCAGTCAGAGCTTCTTGACAAGATAAGTCAAGGCTTACTTAGAGGAGGTGTAACTTCTTGGATAGCTACACCATTGACAGGAGAGCATGAGCATCTTAGAGAAGTCTGCGAAGTAGTTGGAAATTATGAGCCCACAGCTACAGGAGCCAAAATACAAGGTCTTTTCCTTGAGGGACCCTACTTTACTTCTGAACATAAAGGTGCACAAAATCCCGCTTATATGTCGGATCCAAATATGCAAGAATTTGAAAAGTGGAACCAAGCAGCTCATGGTATGATTCGAAAAATAGCTGTCGCTCCTGAAAGAGAAGGAAGTATAGAATTTATCCGAGCCCTCACAAAACGAGGCCTCACGGTTGCTTTGGGGCACTCTAACGCTACCTTTGCCCAAGCAACAGCGGCGGCAGAGGCGGGTGCTACTGTCTTTGTTCATACATTTAACGGCATGAGCCCCTTTAACCATCGGGAACCCGGAATAGTTGGCGCAGCACTGAGCCTTCCGAATACCTATGCCGAGCTGATCTGTGACGGGCATCATGTACATCCGACAGCGGCTAAAATATTAATACAAAGTAAGGGCGCAGCGCACACGGTCTTGATTACGGATGCGATGCGTGCTGCGGGAATGCCCGATGGTGATTATATGTTGGGAGAATTTCCTGTACGTGTCGAAGGAGGCGCGGCCCATCTTAAAGAAGGAAACAGTTTGGCTGGCTCTGTCCTCATGTTAAAGGATGCGATTAAAAACGTAGTAGATTGGGGGATTGCAACACCGGAGGAAGCGCTTATGATGGCAAGCTTAACTGCTGCTAAGTCTGTCAATATTGATGACTGCTGTGGTCAAATTAAAGAAGATTATAATGCTGATTTTATCGTTTTAAAGTCCAATATGGAACTTTCAGAAGTATATGTCAATGGTAAACAGGCCATGTCCTCTTAAAGATCGAAATTAGAGATAAAGATAAAGCAAGATTGTAAGCGATTAATTCCGGAAAATTTACCAAAAATATAGGTCTTATTTGGAAAAATTTCCTATAATTCATAGCTTATAATAAAACTAAATTTAGAAGATAAGGAGAGATGATGAAAGCTTTAATTTCTGGGCATGCACATTTTGCAGAAGGCATGAAGAGCGCGGTGGAATTAATTACCGGACCACAAGCAGACTTACACACACTTACTTTTGATGAAGCAACTCATCTTGAAGAATATCAAAACGCTTTAAATGATTTTTGTAAAAATGGTGAAGAAGTAGCTATTTTTACAGACCTACTTGGAGGGACGCCTTTTAATAAAGCCATGATAGCTAAAGGAGGGAGTGAGAGTGTGCACATTTTTACGGGCACGAATCTTCCGATGCTGATTGAGTTTGTTTCTCAAGGAATGATGGGAACAGAAATAGATGTAATGCTTGATTTGTCTGTTTCAACAGCTCAAGATGGTGTTACTCTTGACTTAGAATTAGGTAAGAAAGTGCAAGAAAGCGAAGAAAGTGATGGCATTTAAATGACGGCACAATTTGTTATCAACAGTTCACTTGTTTTTATTGGTTTTCTTCTTCTAGGGGGTGCGTTTTATAGCATTGTGAGTGGTTTACAGTTCAGCAAGCGGAAAAAAGTTATCGCCGAGCTGCATCAGACTCTTGCCGTAGGGAGTGAGGTCATGTTTAGTGGCGGCTTGACAGGAGTGGTTACTGATTTAGATGAAGAATTCTGCCGCATAAAGCTTGCGGATAAGTTGGTGATTAGAGTTTCACGTTATGCCATCACGCAGATATTGTAAAACGTTCATTTCCCTATCTTCTAGGATGTTAAATAAAATTTGAGTAGGACAAACAGGTTCCTATTCTCTATTAAGAAAGGTCATTATTATGCCAAATATTTTACTTACTCGTATTGATAATCGCTTGATTCACGGTCAAGTTGCCACACAGTGGAACAGCTTTGTCGGCTCCAACCTTTTGCTTGTTGCAAATGATGATGTGGCAAGCAATCCACATCGTCAAGCACTGATGGATATGGCTGCACCGACTGGAGTTGCGACACGCTACTTTAGTCTCCAAAAAACGATTGACATTATTAGTAAAGCTGCTGATCGCCAATTGATTTTTATTATCTGTGAAAATCCTCAAGATGTGTTACGTCTTGTTGAAGGTGGTGTACCCATTAAAAAAGTGAATATCGGTAATATGCACATGTCAGAAGGAAAACGTCAAGTTGCAACTGTTATCGCCGTGGATGACGATGATGTGGCAGCATTTAAGAAACTGAAAGGACTTGGTGTTGAGCTTGAGATACAGCGCGTGCCAACGACAGCAATAGAGCCATTAGATAAGCTCTTCAAATGATACTCGTGATACATTTCTAATTTTGGTAACAAGAGGATTTTGCAAGAAAATAGAGTATTTATTGTCAAGTGAATTTATTTTTCTCGTTTTGATATTATAGGCTCTCAATTTTTTGGTTAAAATCCAACAAAAAAATATAAGGAGAAAAACTTATGGATGCTTCCATTTTTCAGATTATTTTGATCTTTGCAGTGACTTTTGTCGTTGCCATTGACCAATTTAGTTTACTTCAATCTTTGTACCAGCCTATTGTCACCGGTTTGGTTATCGGCCTTATTCTCGGTGATGTTCAAACCGGCTTGATTGTTGGTGGTACTTATCAACTGATGACTATTGGTAATATGCCGGTTGGTGGGGCTCAACCACCAAATGCGGTTATCGGTGGTATTATGGCAACAGTCTTGGCTATCACTCTGGGTCTCCAGCCCGCAGCAGCCGTTGCCACTGCTATCCCATTCTCATTGCTAGGTCAATATGGTGTAACCTTGATCTTCACAGTTATGGCACCGGTAATGGGTGTAGCGGATAAATATGCAGAAGAAGCAAACCCAGCCGGAATCGCGAAAATTAACTGGCTAGCGATGTGTGCACTCGGAACAATCTTTGGTATTGTCGTAACGCTCTTCTTTATTGGAGGGAAAGCCTTTGGAGATACAGTAGTAAATGCTATTCCAGCCTGGCTTATGAGTGGACTCGGTGCATCCGGAAACATGATGCGTTATGTCGGTTTTGCAATCTTGATTAAAGTTATGGTTTCAAAAGAACTTTGGGGCTTCTACTTCCTAGGCTTCGTGCTTGCTGTTATTGTTACCGGTATTGAAGCGCTCAAAGGTCCAGCATTACTTTTACTCGCCGTAATTGGTTTTGCATTCGCCTACTGGGATTTCCAAATGAATACAAAACTCAAAGCAGCTGCTGCAGCAGCACCAGCTAGTGAAGGAGATTATGAAGATGGTATTTAATATTCCTGATAATTATTCTAACCAAACGCCAGCACCACAACTTGATAAAAAAACACTCAACAAAATGGTTTGGCGCTCCGTTTACCTCCAAGCATCTTTTAACTATGAACGGATGCAAGCCGGTGGATGGCTCTACTCGATCTTGCCCGGTTTGGAAAAAATCCACACGGACAAAAAAGACCTTTCAGCTTCAATGGCGCACAATTTAGAGTTTTTCAACACACACCCATTTTTGGTTAACTTTGTAATGGGGATCGTGCTTTCACTTGAGCAAAATAAAACAGATATTCAGACGATACGTGCCGTTCGTGTTGCAGCGATGGGACCACTTGGAGGGATTGGTGATGCACTCTTCTGGTTCACGCTTGTACCAATTACGGCAGGGATAACAGCCAATATGGCGATTGCGGGAAATATCGCAGCACCGTTCATCTTCCTCTTTATTTTCAATGCTGTACAGTTCGGCTTGCGTTACTTCCTGATGCATTGGTCTTACCGAAAAGGAACAGATGCTATCAGCATCATGACTGCTAATGCAAAAGAATTTACACGTGCAGCTTCTATCCTTGGTATTTTCGTAGTGGGGGCATTGACTTCAGCTATGGGAGCTACTTCAGTAAACATTGTCATTCCAAATGGTGAAGCTGAAATTAATATTCAATCCATCTTAGATGGTATCTTGCCATCAATGTTGCCGTTAGGATTAACTTTACTTTTGTTCTATCTCATGCAGAAGCACAAATGGACACCTATCCGTTGTATCCTTTTACTCCTCTGCCTTGGTATCCTTGGCTCAGGAATAGGTATCTGGCCTTCAATCTGGCCGTAAATATAAAAAAGTAAGTGTGGGACAAAGACACTTACTTTTTTATATTTCTTTTTTTCTTAAAGCATAAGAGTCAAGTAAAATTCGTGAAAGAATAGTCAGAGGAAGTCGTGATCGTACTTCATAGTCTGGGAAGAAGGAGCCATCTGATTTAAAACCAACTAGAGCAACATCAGATAGGGAGGTCAGCGTGGATTCACCCGCTGTCGTAAGGAGAAGAGTTGCAATATTGTGTTGCTGACAATTTTGTGCAGCATTTACTAATTCTGGAGTTTCGCCATTTAAAGATATGAAAAGGACAGCATCTTCGGGGGATAATTTTTTACTCATGATTTTAATGATTTCAGGGTCTGTAAAGAGTTCACAGTATTTTTCTGTAAGCTGAAACTTAATCATCATTTCTTGGGCAACCATTTCTGAAAAACCACGGGCAAATAAAATGAGCCGTCTTGAAGCAGTGATAATTCGAATTGCTTCTTCAAGTTTCTGGATGTTAATCATTGAGATGGTGCGCATGACTTCTTGCTCATTTTTGGTAATGACGAGACGAATACCTTCATCTTCTTGATCAAATTGTGAAAAATCTTCATGCAACTTTCTTCGCTCTTTGAGTTTATACTTGAAGTCGGCATAGCCAGAATACCCTTTTTTCTTTAGTGTACGCACAATTGTTGCTGTTGAAACAGCAGCTTCAACACTTAATTCGGTGATGGAATAGTTAGGGATTTCTATAATATTACGCTCAATATAATTCCATAAATATTGCTCAGAGTCGCTTAGTTTAGTACTCACAGCAAACCTCCCCGTTTTCTAAGATTTATTACTCTAAGTATAGCAAAATTAAAAATAGAAGTGTAACGTTTTTCAGAAATATCCAAAATTTGTAAGCGGGTACATAAATAATACGTTATGATAATACTATGATAAAAAGAAAGTGAGGTGTTCAATGATTTACACAGCTACACTAAATTTAGCAATTGATCTGTTTATTGACACCCAGGAGATGTCTCCTAAAATAGTGAATCGTACAGAAGAGTATGATGTTCAAGCCAATGGAAAAGGTGTCAATGTTTCTTTGATCTTGCAGCAACTCGGAGTGACAAGTACAGCACTTGTGGCCGTTCATTTTGGGAGAAGATTTTGATAAGAAAGATGCGGCAAGGTTACAAAAAGAGTTCTTCACCTATAAAAAGAGTAGCCATTTTCCCATCGAGGAAATGCTGTTTCCTGATGTGAAAGTTGTCCTGCAACGCTTGTCTGAAACAAAACTAAAGATTGGTTTAGCCACAAGTTCGTCACACGATGAAATTGCTGAAGTTCTTGATACACATAATCTTCGTAAATATTTTGAGGTTATTTCATCTGGCGAAGATTTTCCAGAGTCTAAGCCCCATCCTGCCGTTTATTTGTCTGCCATGAAGCAGTTGAATGCCAGAGCATCTGATGTGCTTGTCATTGAAGATTCACCCAATGGTATTGCAGCGGGAAAAGCAGTGGGAGCAACCATTTGGGCGATTAGAGATCAACGATTTGATAGTGACCAGAGTCATGCAGACAGACGTGTTGAGCATTTAACTGAAGTATTGGAACTTCTTGGTTTTTCATGATGTGACAAAATAATTCTATGGAGCATTGAAACATTCCCTTGAAATCAGGAAAAATTTCCATTTTGGTAAAGTGCCATTTGGAAAATTTTCCTATGGTTATCACCTTATAATAGATACCATAAGCTTAAAGAAAAATAGAAATCGAGGGAATAATATGCTTCAATTACCAGAAGAACGACTCAAAGAACTAGGTGCGGCTATCACCGTTAAAGAAACTTTAGGGCAACCAGACTTATGGCGCAAGGTTTTCGGAGAATACGCAGAAAGAAAAACAGAGATTGATGCTTTCTTAGCAAAACTTATCGAAAAACATGGCTTTATCCGAGTAATTTTTACTGGGGCAGGTAGCTCGCAGTATGTGGGTGACACCGTACTTAAAAGCTTAATTGAGCTGGGAGATACGGAACATTTCCGTTTTGAATCAATCGGAACAACGGATATCGTAGCAGCCCCACAAGCTACGTTGGAGCAGAATACACCGACCTTGTTGGTTTCATTTGCACGCAGTGGAAACTCCCCTGAATCTGTTGCAGCAGTCAATATTGTAGAAGAGCTAGTCCAAGACAGTTATCAGTTGGTAATTACTTGCGCCAAAGAAGGCAAGCTCGCTCAGCAAGCCCTCACCATGGAAAATGCGTTGACTTGTATCTTGCCAGATGAGTCTAACGATAAAGGGTTTGCAATGACAGGCTCATGCAGTTCAATGACGCTTTTATCAACGCTTATTTTTTCAACAGAAGAACTTTCGGAAAAAGAAAAGCAGGTCAGCGTTGCCGCGGATTTAGCTGCAGATGTTTTTCAGCGAGAAACGGAAATTGTAAGTTTTTTAAATGACGATACAGACCGTATGGTTTACGTGGGCTCAAGTACACTTTCAGGTTTTGTACGTGAAGCTCAACTCAAGGTTTTGGAATTAACAGCAGGAAAAATAGCAACCATGTTTGACAGCTCGATGGGCTTCCGTCATGGACCTAAATCTTTCATTAATGAAAATACTGTCGTTTTCGTCTTTGCTGCCAATAACGCTTATACACGTCAATATGATTTGGATCTCTACAAAGAGGTTGCCGGTGATGCAATTGCTCAGCGAACAGTCGTCATCGGACAAAATCTTACTGAAGGTTTTACGTATAAGGAAGTACCAGAGCTTAAAGAAGCATATCTTGTCTTCCCAGCATTTGCATTTGCTCATGTCATTGCCTTGAATGCTTCAATTTTGGTGAAAAATACGCCTGATACACCTTCAGCATCAGGCACAGTGAACCGTGTCGTAAAAGGTGTGATTATCCATCCTCTGGAAAAATAGGAGAGCAGTAAACCATGAGTATTTTAACAGTCACACTTAATCCTGCTATCGATATTTCTTATCCATTGGAAGCCTTTCACTTAAATACGGTCAATCGTGTGGCACAGGTTGGTAAAACGGCTGGTGGTAAAGGGCTTAATGTATCACGTGTGCTGAAAGAACTAGGTGCAGAGGTCTTGGCGACAGGATTTGCTGACGATATCTTAGGTGCGGAGATTGTCGAGAACTTAAAAGGTGAAGGCATTGATAGTCGATTTACTAAGATTTCTGGAAAGACACGCAACTGTATTGCGATTTTACACGAAGGACAACAGACCGAGATTTTAGAAAAAGGACCACAGATTTTAAGGCAAGAAGCAGAAGAGTTTATTGACAATTTTAAAGCAATGTTATCTGAAGTTGAAGCAATTGCCATTTCTGGTTCTCTGCCTGATGGCTTACAGGAAACTTTCTATTCTGAGCTTATCGCAATTGCCAACAAGCAAGAGAAAACAGTTGTTTTGGATTGTTCGGGGCGCTCACTTGAAGCAGTGCTTAAAAACCCACATAAGCCAAGTGTAATCAAACCCAACTTGGAAGAGTTGACGGATTTGTTAGGGAAGGAAGTCACCTTAGAAAATATCAAAGAAAGTTTACAGGATAGGCTTTTTAACGGTATTGAGTGGATTGTGGTTTCTCTTGGAAAAGAAGGCGTATTTGCTAAAGTTTCCAATGACTTTTATCGTGTGCAAATCCCCAAAATAGATGTAGTAAATCCGGTCGGATCCGGCGATGCGACTGTTGCAGGGCTTGTTTATGGGATAAGCCAGAATGAAACTGTTGAGAATACCTTGAAAGGTGCTAATGTATGTGGCATGCTCAATGCGCAGGAGGCGAAGACAGGTTATATTAATCGGACAAATTATCAAGCTTTGTTTGATCAACTCAAAGTAGAAAAAATATAAAACAAAGACGTGAAGAGGAGAAAAAATGGTACTTGTAAAAAGTAAAGAAATGATAGAAAAGGCATTTAAAAATGGCTATGCCATTGGGGCCTTTAATGCAGAAAATATGGAAATGGCGGAAGCAATCGTAGAAGCAGCGCAAGAGATGAATGCCCCCGTCATTGTCCAAACAACTTCGGGTACGCTCAATACGACACCCCCAGAAATGTTCTACCATATGGTTAAAGCAGCAGCAGACAAGGTCTCAGTGCCTGTAGTGATGCATCTTGATCATGGGGATGATTTTGAACGCGTCGCACGTTGCTTGCGTACAGGTTATACCTCGGTAATGATTGATGCTTCGAAAAAACCATTTGAAGAAAATGTCGCAATAACCGAAGAAGTGGTCAAGATGGCACATTCGATGGGTATTCCAGTAGAAGCTGAACTAGGTATTGTTGGTGGAAAAGAAGATGGCAATAATGCAGAGACGGTAGCTTTTACCGATCCAGAAGAAGCTGAAAAATTTGTCAAAGCTACAAATGTTGACTTTTTAGCTATTGGTATCGGCAACTCACACGGCTTTTACAAAGCAGAACCAAAGTTACAATATGATATCTTAGAGGCTGTCAAAGCGAGAACGGGTGATGTACCATTGGTCCTTCACGGCACTTCAGGGATCCCTGACGAAGATGTTTCAAAAGCTGTTGCTATGGGCATTGCTAAAGTTAACTATGCCACTGAACTCCGCGCTGTTTTCACAAATGCTATCAAATCCTACATCTCCGAAGATGAAAAAGTCGTAGATCCGAAAAAATACAACTCCGCAGCTAAACAAGCAGTCAAAGAACTTGTGAAACAAAAAATTCAAGTGCTTGGTTCTGATGGAAAAGCTGAGGAGTGATGGTGCGCAGTAATCTAAGTGATTCAGTATATCTAAATAAAAAAACAAGATAAGCAATACCTCATATATTACATCTCAATATAAAAAAATAACCGCTTACTTATGCTATAATAAAGCTATGAAATTTAAAGCAATTGTATTTGATATGGACGGTGTTTTGGTAGATTCAGAACGTTTTCACTCTAAGGTTTTAGATAACTTTTTCGTTGAAAGTGGTATTGATGCTAGCCATTTAACACCAAAAGATTTTGTCGGCAGTGTTTTGAAAGACATGTGGCCAAAAGTATTACGTGATGAGTTTACAGAGGCGCATGCAGCGCAAGTGCACCAAGAATTCTTAGATTACGATGCACAATTTCCGATTCCTTATAAGGAGCTACTTTTACCTGGTGTTACGGACGCCTTGAAGACCTTTTCAGAAAAGGGATATAAAATGGCCGTAGCTTCAAGCTCTCGTCGTCATGAGATTGCTGAAGTCTTGGATACGCATGATTTACGCCAGTATTTTGAGTTTTTCTTGTCAGGGCAGGACGAGTTTGAGCAGTCTAAACCTAATCCAGCTATTTATCTGGCTGCTATGGAAAAGCTTGGTGTAGAACCTTCAGAAACCTTGATTATTGAAGATTCGCATTATGGTATTATGGCTGGTAAGGCGGCTGGAGCCACTGTTTGGGCAGTTAAGGATAACTATTTCGGTATTAATCAAGAGCAAGCAGACCGTTTTATTGAGACACTTACGGATGCCAAAAATTTGTTGGCGGAATCAGAATAAAGGAAAGAACTTCTGCTTTTAGGAGTTCTTTTTTCTCTAGATAAAGATTCAATATTATAGTTCAGACTTTGTTATAATAGAAGAAAACATCCCAATTAAAAAGGAGAAATCAATGAGAATCAGTAACTTAAAAGAAAAAATAGCACGAGAAAATTTAGATGGCTTAATCCTTACTGATATGAAAAACATCTACTATTTGACGGGTTTTTCGGGTACAGCTGGAACGATTTTCATGACAGCAGAACATTCCTACTTTATGACGGATGATCGTTATATTGGAATTGCACGCCAATTGATTACGGGGTTTGAAATCATCCAGACACGTGATGCCTTATCTGAAATTGCTGACCTTGCTGAAGACCTTCAAGCTATTGGTTTTGAAGATACAGTTGATTTTGCATTTTATCGTGTATTAGCGGAAAAATTAAAGAAAGCGAAACTTGTTCCTACGACAAATTTTGTAGCTGAGCTTCGCCAAATCAAAGAGGTCGATGAAATCGCCACAATCAAGAAAGCTTGTCAAATTGCTGATAAGGCCTTTGAAGCTGTATTGAGATATATCGAGCCAGGCAGAACAGAAATAGAAGTCGCTAATTTTCTTGACTTTAAAATGCGAGAAATGGGCGCAAGTGGCATCTCTTTTGACACAATCGTTGCTTCAGGAAAACGCAGCAGTTTGCCACATGGAGTAGCAACCCATAAAATGATTGAGTTTGGGGATCCTGTAACCATTGATTTCGGCTGTTATTATAATCATTATGCAAGTGACATGACAAGAACAGTCTTTGTTGGCGAAGCAAGTCCGAAGATGCGTGAAATCTATCAGACAGTACGTCAAGCAAATGAAGCTCTGATCGCAGAAGCAAAAGAAGGCATGTCTCTTGCTGACTTTGACAAAGTGCCACGCGATGTCATTGAAGCAGCCTCATACGGAGGACACTTTACACATGGGATTGGTCATGGTTTAGGCTTAGATGTACATGAAATTCCTTACTTTGGTGCTAAAGCAAAAGGAGCACTCATGTCCAATATGGTCGTTACGGATGAACCAGGAATCTATATTCCTGACTTTGGTGGTGTACGGATAGAAGACGATTTGCTTATTACTGAGGAGGGCTGTCAGGTACTGACCCAATCGCCGAAAGAACTTCTCGTTCTTTAATTTGAATTCTTGCTTCAAGAGCTTCATTTGCTCTAAAGTTTGTCTGAAAGAAACAAACATACATTTGAAAAAAGGGTGAATTTGTGCTAAAATGAATTGTTAAAAGCTGCCTCTTTGGGCGGTAAATAGAATATTCACTAGGAGATATATATAATTATGGTAGCAGCAAAAGACCTCAAAGCCGGAATGACATTTTTGAACGGAGACAAACTCCTCCGTGTTATGGAAGCAAGTCACCACAAACCAGGTAAAGGTAACACAATCATGCGTATGAAATTGCGTGATGTGCGTTCAGGCTCTACATTTGACGATACATACCGTCCAGAAGACAAATTTGAACAAGCTGTGATTGATACAGTGCCTGCACAATATCTTTACCAAATGGACGATACAGCTTTCTTCATGAACAACGAAACATATGATCAATATGAAATCCCTGTTGAACAAGTTAAAGAAGAATTGCTCTATGTCCTTGAAAATACAGATGTAAAAATCCAATTTTACGGTACAGAAGTCATCGGGCTTCAATTGCCAACGACTGTTGTCCTTGAAGTCGCTGAAACTCAACCTTCTATCAAAGGTGCAACAGTAACAGGTTCAGGTAAGCCAGCAACAATGGAAACAGGCTTGGTTGTTAACGTCCCTGACTTTGTTGAAGCAGGAACAAAACTCGAAATCAACACACAAACAGGTGAATACCTTAAACGTGCATAAGCCGTTTTGAGCTAGCTCTCCCACAAGGTGAGGAGTTATAAAAGCCCTGCTCCACGGAGAAACAAAAGAAAAGATAGAGGAGAGAACTATGGCAGATACAACTGTTCATACTGAAGAACTTGGTGAAATCGTTATTGCACCAGAAGTTCTTGAAGTAATTATCGGTATCACAACTGCAAAAATCGATGGTGTTTATGCATTACGCAACAAGCATTTTTCAGATAGCCTCGGCAAAAAATCAGAAGGCCGTGGTGTTTATATCGAAAGCAAAGACGACAAAGTTGTTGTCAACATCTATGTTTACTTGGCTTTCGGTATCAACGTCCCACAAGTAGCCATGAATATTCAAAAAGAAGTGAAAGAAGCAGTTGAACAAGCAACAGAAATCGTAATTGATGATGTGAACATCCACGTAGTAGGTATCGTTCCTGAAAAATTACCAAAACCAAGCTTTGAAGATTTGTTTGATGAGGGTTTCTTTGATGCCTAACAAGCTAACGCAACATAGCATTCGTCAGCGCACTGTGCAAACTCTTTTTGAATACGAAATCAGAAAAGCAATGTCAGAAACGGTTTTGACAGAGTTCAAGAACAATGTCGAAAAGATTAATCGTGAGTTGGCAAAACCGATTCGTTTTGATGTTGCCTACAAAGATGAACGCATTACAGTACGTGATTTTCCACGCTTTTTCACAAAACCATTAAAAGAAATTGATAAGATTTATGAAATTTTAGATATTCCAAACCGTGAAAAAACAGCTGTTTACAAAGCTTTGAGTTTTATTCGTGATTTTGGTGGTTATACGAAACGTATGACGGATCAAGAAGCTATTGATTTGTACAAAGATGTATTCATGAACCTGAACTTGGTACGCCTTTTCAATATTGAACTTGAAGAAGAAAATATTGCGGTTCGTGTCCGTGATTTCTTGCGTGCAAGTTTCCGATCAGAGACAGCAGAGCAAAAATTAGAGGTTTTCAACCGAGTTTTCTCTGATGTTCATACAAGTGTTCGTGAAAAGATTACAGTTGATCTTTTCAAACCTTTGACGGTTCAAAATGAAGTTTCTGAAATTTTGGCGATGACTGAGCCAAAATTTGCCACAGCTTCTAAAGATATCTTAGTTCAAGCCAAAACTTTTGCTTTGAATTATGATAACGATACAGATGAACCCGTAGAAGCACCCGCTTATTTTTCAGAATTGGTGGACGGCATCATAGAGAAACAAAATGTTCTTGATGCTGCTTTATCCGAGCATTTAGCAAAAGGTTGGACTTTCTCGCGCTTAACAACAGTGGAGCAAGCCTTGCTTCGTCTAGGTGCCTATGAAATCCTCTTTACTGAAACACCGGATTTGGTTGCCATTGATGAGGCTATCGAACTGACTAAAGATTTCAGTGATGAAAAATCAAGTAAGTTTATCAACGGTATGTTGACTAATTTAATTAAAAAATAAAATAAAAGACACAGAAAATTTACGTTTCTGTGTCTTTTATTTGATATTTAATATTAATATTAGCAAATTTTATAATAAAATACTATAATAAAAGTATGTGAAAATACCAAGATATAAAAGCGTTTCTAGTGAAGTAGAAGTGTCAAATTTTTTATTGCGAATTTTCAGAATTTTATAATTAATAACGAGATGAAATGTTTGTAAAATAACTTTTCTCCTAGTTAAGGTAAAATGAGAAAAAGTTTATTTTTAATTCTTATACATACAAAAGAAAAGTTAAAAGTTAGAGTGGAATTCAATTCTTTGGGTGAAATCAAGGCCCTAGAATAAGCTCTATTAATGGTGCTTACGTTTTTTCAAGGAGATGTTTTAGGAATTTTTCGCTACACAGATTGCGAGGCTTTTGTCTACGTTATTAATCCAACACATGCAGAAGTCAAGCTAACATTTAAAGAAATTCATTTTCTGCAAAAGGTTTCTTTCACTGAGCGACTGGCGGACTGTCTTGATGAACTTATCCTTCCAGCAAAATCAGGGCAGGATTTTAAGATAATCAAGGTAGAAAATAAGATTTAAAAAGAAATACTGCTGTCAAAAGCAGTGTTTTTTCGTGTCAATTTGAACACTAAAGATGATGCTGTATAAGAAATGTATCAGAATCTTGAATTTATAAACAAATTCCTTTTCGGTACGCTTTCATAGTGTTACAATGAATTGTAATTAATTTTTTGTTAGTCTCGAAAATTGTGTACTTTTACCTTTATTCGAGCAATAGGAGGCTTTATGTTGACAATTGAAACTCTCGCGCGTTTCCAGTTTGGCATGACCACAATCTTCCACTTTTTCTTTGTTCCCCTTTCGATAGGGTTAACATTGATGACCTTTATTATGGAAGCATTGTATGTTAAAACGGGCGATGAGAAATGGAAAACACGTACCAAATTCTTTGGTGCAATCATGCTATTATCTTTTGCCGTCGGAGTCGTGACTGGTATTATTCAGGAATTCCAATTTGGGATGAACTGGTCAGACTATTCACGATTTGTCGGTGATATCTTTGGAGCACCACTTGCTGTAGAAGCACTGCTTGCATTCTTTATGGAATCAACATTCTTGGGTGTTTGGATGTTTGGTTGGGACCGTATAGGCAAAAAGTTGCACTTGGCGGCACTTGGCTTAGTTATGGTCGGCACTTGGCTTTCTTCACTTTGGATTTTGGCAGCGAACAGCTTCATGCAAAATCCAGTGGGCTATGAAGTTATTGATGGTCGTGCCACATTGACCAGTTTCTCAGCTTTATTGACAAACCCACAAACAACCTTAGAATTTACCCACGTTATCACAGGGTCATTCTTAACTGGTGGATTTGCGGTTGCCGGTATCTCTGCATTCCAAATCCTTAAAAAACGTGAAGCTGATTTCTTTAAACCAGCCTTGCGTTTAGGACTCTTAGTTGCTTTGATCGGTGCGATGGGGAACTTCGTGGCTGGTGACCAACAAATGTTGGAAGTTAAAAATACTCAACCGATGAAATTCTCAGCGACAGAGGGTGTTTATGAAACAACAGAGGACCCAGCAGCTTGGGACATGATTGCTTTCTTTAACGAAGCTGATCACAAGTCTGTTTTCGGTGTGCGCATACCGTACGTGCTGTCAATCTTGACCTACCACCGTCCTTCAGGTTCAGTTGAGGGGATGAATCAAATCAACAAGGAACTGGAAGCTAAATATGGTGATCATCTGAATTACTATCCACCAGTTACAGTTCTCTTCTATACATTCCGTATTATGGCTGGTTTGAGCATGTACTTCATGTTAATTTCAGCTCTTGGGCTCTTCTGGACACGCCGTAAGAAACCTTGGATGTATGAAAAACCTGGAATGATGCGTCTTTATGGTTGGTCAATGTTCTTACCATTCCTTGCTATCACTTCTGGTTGGTTGGTAACTGAGTTGGGACGTTATCCATGGACTGTATATGGACTCTTTACCATCAAAGACTCTGTTTCACCTAACGTTTCAGTAGGAAGTTTGCTCTTCTCAAATATCGTTTACTTCCTTCTTTTCTGTGTCTTAGGTACAATCATGATTATCTTGACACGCCGTATTATGCGTGACAGTGCACATAAGGCAGAAACAGCTTATGTTGATTTAGATCCATTCAGTAGCCATAATCTTGGGAAAGACAAGCATTCTAAATCAGAAGAAAAAGAAGAGGAGGCTTTGAAATGAGCGGATTACAATTATTTTGGTTTATCTTAATTGCAGTGCTCTTTGGGGGATTCTTCTTCCTCGAAGGCTTCGACTTTGGTGTAGGAATGAGCGTTTTGGCTTTGGCACGTAATAAACGTGAAGTCAACCAAGCGATTGCTACAATCGGTCCTTTCTGGGATATGAACGAAGTATGGCTCTTGACAGCCGGCGGTGCCATGTTTGCCAGCTTCCCTTATTGGTATGCTTCACTTTTCTCTGGCTATTATAATATCTTATTATTATTACTCGCCTGCTTGATTTTACGTGGGGTAACCTTTGAGTTCCGTCACCGTAGCGAATCAGAAAAAGTAGAGCGTGGCTGGGAAATAATTTTAGGAGTGACAAGCTTCTTTATTCCTTTCTTGTTTGGGCTTATGTTTACCAGCATGATTCAAGGTGTTCCGATGGATGCACGCGGTGATATTTATGCCAGCTTCACAACATACGTAAACCCACTTTCGCTTGTTGGTGGTGTTGCTGTAGCTTTGATGAGCTTCTTGCACGGTTTGAACTACATTGCTTTGAAGACAGAAGGAAACATGCGCAAACGTGCGAATGACCTTGCAAACAAACTTTACTTTGTACTTTATGCAGGTGAAGTTGTCTTTGCTCTCTTGATTGCTATGAAGACAGACTTCATTGAAAAACATGCAGCCTTAACGATTGGCTTGTTAGCTGTTATCGTGCTCTTGACTGTTTTTGCACATGTTTCTGTTGCTAAAAAACGTGAAATGTCAGCTTTCTTATCCTCTGGTTTGACTTTCCTTGCATTGGTTGCTTTACTTTTCCAAGGGCTGTTCCCACGTGTAATGATCGCTGAAAATCCGGCTTACAGTATCTTGATTAAAGATGCAAGCTCAACACACTATACTTTGACAACTATGTCTTACATCACAATAGCAATCTTGCCATTTGTGCTGGCTTATATGGCTTGGACTTACTACATTTTCAGAAAACGTATCAGTGAATAATTGATTCTAAAATTCCTTTTTCAAAGGAATTTTTTATTAGACAAAAGTGAAGAAGAGCGTGAATTTATAAGCAGTTTCAAAGGCTTGACACTCATATTTTGTTATAATAAAAGTTATCATATGAATAAGAATAGGTAATAAAAAATGATTGACAGAACTCTATTTACTCTTCCAGGAGTACGTAAGATTCTTCCCGCTCTTGGAGGGCTCGCCCTACTTCAAGCGCTTTGTATTTTAGGACAGGCTTTATTTCTGTCTCAAGCGATAACAGGGTTATGGCAAGGTCAAGAAATCCTGCAGGTACTGCTCTACATTATTGGCTTTTTCCTGAGCTTTTTTGGGCGAGAAGGAGTAAACTTTTTACGTCAATATATGCTTGATAAGGTTTCTTATCGTTTGGCGGCAGATATGCGTGGACAGATTCTTGAAAAAGCTTTTAAACTCGGCCCTTCCGTCTCACGTGAAATGGGGACAGGTAATCTGACATCAACAGTGATTTCTGGTATTGATGAGGTCGAAACTTATATCAAGTTGGTACTTTCTAAAGTCTTGAACATGATGATCATACCAATTCTCTTGCTGATTGCGATTGCTTTTTTGGATTTACAAACAGCGATTGTGTTGGCGATTGCTTTTCCTTTTGCCATAATCTTTATGATTTTGTTAGGTTATGCTGCACAAGGACAGGCAGACAGACAGTATAAGAGTTTCCAGCTTTTATCCAATCACTTCTTAGATTCGCTCCGGGGAATTTCGACTTTAAAATATTTTGGTTTATCAAAAACATATGCCAATTCTATTTATCAAACGTCAGAGCGTTTCCGTAAAGCAACAATGGCCACGTTACGTGTCGCCATTCTTTCGACCTTTGCCCTTGATTTCTTTGCAACCTTGTCTGTTGCTACAGTGGCTTTGTTCTTAGGACTACGTCTCATGAATGGTGCCATTCTCTTGTTCCCAGCGCTGGCTGCTTTGATTTTGGCTCCAGAGTATTTCTTGCCTTTGCGTGACTTTGCCTCGGATTACCATGCAACGCTCAATGGTAAAAATGCTTATGCCAGTGTCAATGAAGTGCTGCAAACAGAAGAGCATTTAACCGAAGTTTTACCAGAGCCCATCCGTTGGACGGAGCAGTCACAACTCAAACTTCATCATTTGAGCAAAGTTTTTGAGACTGGACGCGGTGTCTCAGATATAAATCTGGAACTGCAAGGTTTTACCAAGGTAGCCATTGTCGGTGAATCGGGCTCAGGTAAATCGACATTGCTGAGTATGCTTTCAGGCTTTCTTATGCCAAGTGCGGGTGAGATTCAGCTTAATGAACACCAGCTGTCATCACTTAATGATGAAAAATTCCGCCAGGCTTTACAATTTATCCCCCAAAACACTTATATTTTCGCGGGAACTTTACGTGCCAATTTAGCCTTTTATCAGCCAGAAGCTACAGATGAAGCAATCCTTCATGCAGCTGAGCTTGCCGGGTTGAAGGATTTGGTGGAAGAAATTGGATTGGACGCGAATATTGGTGCAGGTGGGCGTACCTTATCTGGTGGACAAATGCAACGTGTCGCTTTGACGCGTGCGTTTCTCTCTCAAGAAAGAAATATTCTTTTCCTTGATGAGCCAACGGCGCATCTTGATGTGGAAACGGAACTAGAGATAAAAGAAAACATTCTGCCTCTCTTTGAGGACAAGCTTGTTTTCTTGGCAACTCACCGTTTGCACTGGCTGCCTCAGATGGACGTGATTCTTGTCCTCAATGAAGGCAAACTTGAATCTGCAGGCTCACATCAAGAACTCCTAGCCACAAATAAATACTACCGAGAGCTCTTGCGTGAGATGCGAGGTTAAACAGCATGATTGTAAAAACAATGGAGAAAAAATGAAGAAGATTCTTTTCAACAATGATTGGATCACACCTTTTCTGCGTAAATATCGTTTCGGGATGATTCTCGCGATTATTTTAGGAACAATAACGATGTTTTGCGCTGGCCTGCTTATGTTTTCAGCGGGCTACGTGATTTCAAAATCAGCAACCAAACCCGAAAACATTTTGATTATCTATGTGCCTGTTTTGATGGTACGTGTCTTTGGTATTTCACGGCCTGTGGTGCGTTATATTGAACGCCTAACCTCACACAACTGGATTTTACGCATCACCAGTAACCTTCGTCGCAAGCTTTACCTCAGATTGGAAAAATCAGCGATTGGTTTATCTGAACGCTACAAGTTAGGTGATCTTCTTGGCTTGCTTAATGAAGATATCGCCAATATTCAGGACTTGTTCTTACGGACCCTTTTTCCTTTGATGATTGTAGGTTCTTTATCTGTAGCTCTCATCATCGCTTCAGGTGTCTTTTCACTGACTTTGGCTCTTGTAGTTGCCTTTTTCTTAGGCTTGATGGTTATCGTGCTTCCTTATGTGTCACTCAAAGTATCGGCCAAATATGACCGTGATTTGAAAAATTACCGGAATCAACTCTTTTCTAACTTGACAGATGATGTTTTAGGTTTACAAGATTGGGTTTTATCAGGAAGAAAAGAAGATTTCTTGCTGGATTATCAATCCTCCGAAAAAGCAGCACGTCAGATTCAAGAAAAAATGCTGAGCTATGTACGAAAACGTAACCTTGTTTTGCAGCTGATCTTTGCTTTACTTGTGGTTTATCTGATTGTTTGGTCAGGTTCAACCTTAAATACAGGAGATGCACCGAACTATATTGCTGCTGTTTCTCTGGCCGCCTTTCCTTTGTTCGATGCTTTTGCACCCTTGTCTGACGCTGTTGTTGAAACACAACGTTATGGTGATTCTGTTCAACGGCTCAATGATTTGCCTGATGTCAAAGAAGATGTGCGACAAGAAACAATTAAGGACACAGACTTACAAATTTCTAACTTAAGCTTTGCTTTTGAGGATAAGCTTATCTTTGAGGACTTAAATCTCCATATCAAAAAAGGAGAGCATGTCGCGATATTAGGCCGCTCAGGTGTGGGTAAATCCACCTTAGCAAGCCTTATCCGTGGCGACCTTATCGCACAGCAAGGGACTTTAGATTTGTCTGGAGTTGCACCCGCTTATGCCAATAATGTTGAAGAAAAAATTGGTGTCATCAATCAAAGTCCTTATATTTTCAATGCCAGTATTCGTTCCAATCTTAGTCTAGCTCGGCTTGATGCCAGTGACGAAGAAATTTGGAATGCTTTAGAACTTGTGGGATTGAAAAAAATGGTAGCCTCCCTACCTGACCAACTCAACGAAGTCGTGGACGAGGCAGGACAACGTTTCTCAGGTGGTGAACGTCAACGGTTAGCTTTGGCACGTATTTTGCTGTCTGATGTCGATATAGTTATCTTAGATGAACCGACTGTTTCGCTGGATCCGATTACCGAAAATCAACTGTTGCGTCTCTTCTTTGAGCGCTTAAAAGACAAAACGATTATCTTTATCACTCACCATCTGCTGGGTGTACAGCACATGGACCGTGTTATCTTTTTAGAAAAAGGTAAAATCAAGCTTGATGATCAGCCGGAATACCTTCTTGAACACAACGAAGACTTCCGTAAGCTTTATCAAATGGACTTAGGAACTAACGACTTTTAATAGTCGTTAGTTTTTATGTTGACAAAACGAAATAAAAGTATTAAAATGTATTTTGTTAGCTTATACGATAGTTAAACTAAATATAAAGGAGAATAACTGTGTCAGCAGAAACAAATAAATTATTACATCTTTTTTCAAAACTACTTCACAACCCTCAGCTTCTCATGGCTTTGCATATGGAAAGAATGACAAGTCGACTGGGGGAAAAAAAATCGCGTACAGGTGCACAAGGGCTTCTGGTTGAACTCTGGAAGGCTGATGGTCTGACCAATGCTGAAATTGCTGAAATCTTGGATATCCGACCTTCAAGCGTCACCGCCCAAGTGAAGAGTTTAGAGCAACGTGGCTTAGTTAAACGTGTCACAGATGAAAATGACAAACGTGTCAGCCGTGTTTTCTTGACCGAGGAAGGTAAGCAAGCTCAAGTTGAGCGCAAGGAAAGTCAAGATGATCTTTCAGAAGGCATCTTTGGCAATCTTACAGAAGAAGAGCAAGTTCAACTGATCCATATTTTGGAAAAACTTGAAGAAGCTAATCCAGCTGATGAGGAATGTGATTTCCGCTTTGGTGGTATGCGTCCTGGAGGCTTTGATCCACGAATGATGCATCATATGGGTAGAGAAATGGAAGCAAAAATGAGAAAAGAAATGCGCCGTCAGATGCGTGATGCACATAACCCATGGAATTTTGGGCATAATCCACACAGCAGAAGAGACGATAACTGGGACGATTTTTAAAATAAGCTTAAATCAGTCTAAGGTCCTAAGTTCTTTGGTAGAATTTAAGGTATAATAGAAGTATCTTTATTATTAGAAAGAAGAAATTATGCCCGTATTAGAATTAAAAAACATTAGGAAATCATACTTTTTAGGTAAAGATGAATTTCCGGTACTCAAGGGGATTGACCTTGAGTTTGAGCGTGGAGACTTTGTCAGCTTACTCGGTGAGTCCGGTGGTGGTAAATCAACCCTGATGAATATCATCGGTGGCTTAGACCGTGAATATGATGGTGATGTTATCATCGATGGTGTCGCGCAAAAGGCGAAGAAAGAAAAAGATATGGATGCCTATCGCCGTGATACTATCGGCTTTATCTTCCAGTCTTTCAACTTAATCAACTACTTAAGTGTGCTTGACAATATCTTGATTAGCTTGAAAATGACAAGCCTATCAGAAAAAGAACGTGTCGAACGTGCAGTTGAGCTAACCAAACAAGTTGGCCTTTACGAACACCGTAAGAAAAAACCCGCACAGTTATCTGGCGGGCAAAAACAACGTGTAGCCATTGCGCGGGCTTTGGCCAGCGATCCTGAGATTATCCTTGCTGATGAGCCTACAGGAGCGCTCGATTCACAAAATACGAAAGAAGTATTGGCACTTCTTCGCCAAATCGCACAGTCTGGTAAGACAGTCATTGTCGTCACTCACTCTCAAGAAGTCGCTGACTATGGGACACGTACGATTCGTCTGGCAGACGGACAGATTATCGGAGATGAGCGTGACAAGCCAGCTTATCCTGTGCCAGATGAAGCAAAATCCTTCAAGACAAAGGCACTTTCTTATGGTGATGTGGTTAAAACAGCCTTTAAGCACTTTACAAACACTTGGAAAATCAATCTTCTCATTGCTATAGGTACAGCCATTGGCTTATTCTCAGTTATTTTCTTCCTTGGTTTAGGTACTGGGGCCACAAAATACATGAACGATCAGGTCACAAGCTTGGCAAATCCAAATATTATTACTGTGGTTCAACGTGACTCAGCAAATAATCAGGGTAAAGATAATGATGAAGCCTTTTCAATTGCGCAGCAAACAATGCTGGGGATCTCTGATAAAAACATTAACAAGTTGAAGGACTTGGATAATGTCAAAGCAGTTGATGCAGGGATTACAAAAGCAGGTGCTGTAACTCTTGATTATAAGGGACAAACAACAAGTAGCCAAGCGATTATGTCTTGGACACCGATGATTCAGTCTTCAACGTTACATGCTGGTTCAGAACCTAAAGGTAAACAAATCGTTATCTCTGAAGCAGACATGAAGAAGTTTGATCAAAAAACATATGAAGCAAAAGACTGGAAAGCTGTGATTGGTAAAACAGTCAAAGTAAGCTTCCAAACTGTGGATAAAAACAATACTCCTGTGACTATCACAGAAGATATGGAAATCTCAGGCGTCTTGCAAGATATGCCAATGGTTGGTACTTTGACTTCAACAGAGGCATTGAAAGAAATGCTTACTGCAAATAATATCGATGCGATGCCAAATACAGCCTACGTCACTGTGACAGATACAGATAAAGTTAAAGATGTAACCAAAGCTATCAATGATATCAAAGATAATGACAAACTTGTGTTTGCCTCAACAAATATCGGTAGTATGTTGGATACAATCACAGATATTACAGGGATTGTCTCAACCGTCTTGGCTGCCATTGCTGGTATTAGCTTGATTGTTTCAATCTTTATGATTGTGGTAACAACTTATATGTCTGTTGCCGAACGTACTAAAGAAATTGGTGTCCTTCGTGCCTTAGGTGGACGTCGTAAAGATGTTTCTCGCATGTTCACAGCTGAAAGTGTGATCCTTGGCTTGTCATCTGCAGTTATTGCGATTGCTCTTGCCTTTGCGGGACAAAGTATCATCAACAAAGCTTTGCATAGCTTAGTCGGCGGAAATATTGTTCAGATTACTTCTGGCCATATTATCTTTGCCGTAATCATTGCGCTGATTATTGCTTTACTTTCAAGTCTTGCACCTGCAGCACGTGCAGCACGCTTGAACACTATCGAAGCCTTGGCTGCTGATTAATAAATATGGAGAAGTTCTGCTGAAAAGCAGGGCTTTTTTTGTTGCTCAAGTCACTTTGGCTCCTTGGACAACCTTTCTTGCACGACTAGCAATGGCATTGGGGGAGCCCGTCCTGCCTTAATCCTTCATCAGTGATCCTATCCACTTAAGCGCTGGGTCAGGAGCGAAACGATACTGGCCTTCGTAGCTTGTCCACTGCGTTTTCCACTCAGTTTGAGTTCACCTCCTTTTTTACGAGTTTAACCTTATAGAGTGCCTTACATTTTTGCTATAATAAAGAAAAAACAAACAAACACAGGAGGTGTTTATGGCATATAAAGTTAATTTTAAAGAAGGACAGGTAGAAACGACAGGACTGGAAAGCTCACCTGTAGCAGAAAGTCTTGCGGGACTGCGTGCCAATGAAGCACGTTATTTCTGGAACAAATATAAATTTGAATACCTCACTTTTCCTGCTGGGGAAAAGGAAAAAGAAGTGGCTTGGTTGAAAAAGTTATTGAAAGAGGAGCGCGATCTTGAGTTTACATCGCCTATCTTGGAAGTCGCGGTTTATGAAGACGAAGACATCTACTGGCCAGAGTTTTACTTTGAAGATGGCTTGGTGATTAATGTCCTCTATGAGAAAACGGCTGATGAAGAGAAGAAACCCAAACGTGCGGTTGGTTTCAAACTCTCTGCAGGGATGGAAATTCCGCAAGAATTAGAAGGAAAATTCAAATTTGCCCGTCAACGTTCAAAACTTGTGGGAGAGATACGTGGTTCATTCTTTGTCTTGAAGCAAGAGTGGGTTTAGAAGTAGAGGGAATCTCGTCCTGAGGTTCTCTTTTTTTAAGGTTTGTTTTAGTTTTTTTGCTATAATGGGAGTTATAAAAGATCACATAAGTTGAGCATTGATTTCAGTCAAAGGAATGTTAGGAAGGAAACTCAGCTTGTCAGAGCATCTAAAAAAATTAAAGAATTGAGGGTAAATTTTGAGTGTGCATTCTTTTAGACAAACTAAAAATACGAAAAGAACCATCATTTTAGGAGAAAGAGTTGAATAGAAGAAAGCTTTTAATATTTTTATCCCTTTGTCTTACATTGACGACGACAGCTGGATTTATTTATCTTGCCCTTGTTTTGCATGATTACATTACCTTTTGGATTGGCCTCGTTACAACCCTTATTTATGGTGGAATTTTAAGCATTGGACTTTTAAATTTTAATCGCATTTCAAAATGGGAAGAGATACCCGATGAGCTTCAAAAAAAATACGATGGTTTTACACCCCGACTTCTGCAGCGGGAAAACATCAATTTATTTATCCTCCTGAGCTTTTTCTTTAACCTTTGTGCATGGCCAGTCATGAAAAAATCAACTCTTTTTTTTTACTTGGTTGATTCTCACGCTCTTGATTGGGATTAACTTGTTACGTGAGCTAGAACATACGACCTATATCGAGGAACAGCTTCCTCAGTCAAAGAAGAACAAGATTGCTGCGGTTTTCATTTATTCCTTATTTCTAGTTTTCATTTTTATATTTCCACTGAGAAATGGCTTTTCTATTCATGAAATGTCATCCCCACCTCTTGAGCCCTCTTTTGGAAAAGTCTTCCCTATTTTTCTTGTGGGTGCCCTGTGGCTATTTCTTATACGCTTCACATGGAAAGAATGGTCAAGTCAGCGCTTCTTTAGGTATCTTCAATATTTTATCTTAGCGTTTTCTCTTGCTTTTTTTCTTGGACGTTTTGCAATTTATAACATCCAACAACATGCGGTTTACTATGCCAGTCAAATGAAGCATGAGAAGTATACTGATCCTGTTTTAATCGCAATGATGGATTTTGCAAAAGCAACCGACTTTCCAAATACGGTCACCTACAAGCAAAATTATTATGAAGAAGAAATAAAGTCAAAAAACTTTGGAGGTTATGCACTCTATCATAATGAGAGGCCTTATCCTTCGGCTTATGATGCGCAATACAGCTTCCAAAGTGATGAATTATTTATGCAAATTTCAGATAAGGGATATTTTGAAATTTATACAATGTCTCTCCTTGATAAACCTGGATACAAAGTTTTAAATGATGAGGAATGCTTACGTTCTGTCCAAGGTTGGGTAAAGAAAACAGAACAAGAAACCCTCAAAGAACAGAGCAAGCCGCTCATCAATTTACAATTTATGTATAACATGCTTTATCAGAACAAATTTAAATAAAATGGTTCCGGACACGAACAACGACATCAGGAATAAGGTTGAAGTGTAAAAATGGTGGAGCATATAAAAAGCCCTGAGTGTGTACCCAGTGGCTTTTTATTTCGTGTTCTATATAAAATTCAAAAAAAGTAATCATCCCACCACTTTATTTGTACCGTTTTCCTTGTTTTCGTCTTAACATTCTAATCACTATATCTGATAAGCCGCAAAATATTCCCCCAAAAAGAGAAAGCGCGCCTAGAATTTCTAAAAGAAAATGATGAGCATCCATTCCATAAAAAAATAAAACTAGACCTGTAGAGATAATCAAAATCCAGATGCTACTCATGGTGATGCGGTGTTCCAACCCTTATCCTCCATATTTAATTTACTTCAGGAGATATTATAGCACAAAAATAAAAATGTGCAAATTTTTAGAATGGGATTTGTAATTTCTGAAAAAATAAATTTTTTATTTAGGAGCTTCTATCTTAATAGCTATAATTGTAACGAAAATACCGAGGAGAACTTAATCTCTTCGGTATTTTATTATAATAAAAACATTTGTCAATAAAAGATTCGTTTTATTGATACTTATATGTATTCATAATACGCTTTCAATACAATTATACAATATATCTTTAAAAATTTCATTACATCTGTGAAAAATATATAAAGTAAAAGGAATATTATCAAAAAGTTGATTACCATGGGAAATTTTCACTTTTAAGTTTAGATAAAACGAATCTTTTTTGGATACTTTAAGGGAGAATAACACATGAAAAAATCTAAAAATATACTTGCTATTGGTATATTATCCTTAACCTACATACCATCAATTACGTCAGCGGCAAATACAGAGTTACCTGTCAATACTTCAAATGAAGTTCAAAACATGGCCAAGAATATTGTCAATGAAAAAGGTGTAAGAAATATTTTAGCAGGTAGTGTTGAATATTCCGCAAATGCCACAGAGTTCTCAACAGGGGATCAATATACAGGAACAATTCATTTAACCAATACTGTAGGTAATACCATTTCTGCAGGAACGAAGATAATCGTAGCAATTCCTCCAACTGCAGTAGATTATAGTGGGTGGAATTTTACAGACCCCACTCTGTCAAGCATTTTTGACGTTGCTGTGTCTGCGGAACAAGGAACGATTACTTTCACCTTAAAGGCAGACATTATAGGAGTGGCAGATATTTCAGTACCTTTTTTTACTACTATTATTGGTCCTGAGAACACAAGTTATCCAGTAAGTGTATCATCACAAAATACTGATGGAACATTTACAGATGTTGTTGTTAATAACGATCAGATTATAATCCCCCAAAAAGACAACCCAGATCCTAGTTATGGTGTGTTGAATATGTATTGGGGTGTTACCAAAAGTGGTCTATCGAATACTTTCGTAGGCAAGAGCCCTACATCTATTAATAATATAAGTACAGGTATCTTCTCAAGGAATACAAATGATATTCAAAATTATATTGAAATCAATCCTGAACAAAAAACAGTATTGAATAGTAATGAACACTACGAAGTTACGTATGAAATTCATTCAACTAAAGGCTTAGGAAATATCAGCCTAAATAATATTGAAGTGTTAGATGCAACTACAGGTTCTGTAGTCCCTACAAGCGATTATACAGTTACAACTACTGGTACTCACAGTGTCTCATTTGTCTTTCTTAGTCCAGAACAATCAAGTATTAAAGTTAATCACAAATATGTGATTAACTTAACCTCATTAGCAACTGACGATGGAGATATTTATAATTCTAATTCTACCTTGCAGATAAAAAATGCAAGCACTATTACAAAAGAAGAATCTTTTCCTTTAAATAATATTTTTACAACTCGAGGAAGCAGTGTTATTTTTCCAAGTATTACTGCAAATAATAAAACATATAACTCTGGTGAGTTAACTTCAACAAACATCTTAGAAAAAGTGACATCAGGTGTAACAGCAACAGATACAATTGATGGAGATATAACTGGTAATATCATAACAGATTATAAAGATTTATTATCTAAAAAAGATTCCTCTGGAGTTTATCTCAATCAAGTTGATTATTCAGTTAAAAATTCATTAGGTTATAGCTCAAGTAGAAGTATAACTGTAACTATAACAGATAAACAAAGCGGTAAAGATGTAACAGTTAAGTATGTAGATACGGAAGGCAATAAGATTTCGGATGACGTTGTAAAATCTGGAGCAATAGGCGATAATTACAGCACTGAACAAAAAGATATTGAAGGTTATACTTTCAAAGAAGTACAAGGCAATGCGACAGGTCAATTCACAGATTCACCCCAAACAGTGACTTATGTTTATACAAAAAATCCAGTAAAAGCAGCCGATGTGATATCGAAGTACGTCGACACAGAAGGTAATAAGATTTCAGATGATGTCGTGAAGTCTGGTAATATCGGTGACAAGTATACTACTGAAGAAAAAGATATTGATGGCTATACCTTCAAAGAAATGGGTAAAGATAGTGCTGCTGTCTCAGGTGATTTCACAGATAAAGATCAAACCGTTACTTATGTTTATACTAAGAATCCAGTAGCTGCGGCTGATGTGACAGCCAAGTACGTCGACACAGAAGGCAATAAGATTTCAGATGATATCGTGAAGTCTGGTAATATCGGTGATAAATATACTACTGAACAAAAAGATATTGATGGCTATACCTTCAAAGAAATGGGTAAAGATAGTGCTGCTGTCTCAGGTGATTTCACAGATAAAGCTCAAACAGTAACCTATGTTTATACGAAAGATAAAGTAAATCCTTTAACGCCTACTCCAGCTGACAATAAACCAAGTCATAAAGAGAATACTCATAAGTCAGTACCTTTTTCATCAACCCACAATACATTACCTGAAACTGGCGAAAATGAAAGAATGACATTAATGAGTGTTGGGACAGGTCTAATTCTCCTAATGGTTGCTCTTATTGCTTCTATTTTCCGTTTCAAAAAATTTAAAAATAATAAATAAAAATTAGATTTTGAAATATAAACCAAATCATGACTTAATAGTAATGAACTAAAACACCTAAAAGATGAACAACTCTTCGGTGTTTTTTTAATGAGATAAAATCTTGTGAGTTGACAAATTAATAAATGTGTTATATACTTAGTTACACAAGTGATTAACCGATGAACGAAGAAGGAGTAATATGGACTTTAATTTTGAGGGGGACGCCCCTTTATACCAGCAAGTTGCTGATGAGATAGCAGAAGGGATATTTAATGGCTCTTATGAAGAAGGGACTCAAATTCCTTCAACAACAGAAATCTCTAAATTATATAAAATAAATCCAGCGACTATATTAAAAGGGATGAATAAATTAGTTGAAGAAAATTTAATTGAGAAAAAAAGGGGACTTGGGATGTTTGTAAAAAGAGGAGCTCAACAGACTTTAATGGAAAAAAGAAAAACTGAATTTATCAATCAAAAGTTGTTGAGCGTCTTAGAAGAAGCACAAAAACTAAACATTTCTCAAGAACAGTTAATCAGATTAATTAAAGGAGGTTATGAAAGATGAGTTTAAAGATAAAAGAAATAAGTAAAACATATGGAAAAAATATAATACTAGACAATGTTTCAATTAACATTGAGCCACAAAAAATTTATGGATTGTTGGGGAATAATGGAGCAGGAAAAAGTACTCTATTAAATATAATTAATAATAGAATTTTCTCAACTACAGGAAAAGTAGAGCTTTCTGGAGAAAGTATATTTGATAATGAAAAATATTTGAATAGAATATATTTAATGAGTGAGGATGATTTGTACCCTTCTAAGTTAAAGATAAACTCGTTATTTAAGCTAACAGAAAAATTCTATGGTGAATTTGATTGGGACTTGGCACATCAGATGTTAGAAGAATTTGAATTAAATCCTTCTAAGCACTTAAATAAATTATCTACGGGATATCGCAGTATTACAAAGCTAATCGTAGCTTTATGCGTTCCATGTGAATATATATTTCTTGATGAGCCTGTCTTAGGTTTAGATGCTAATCATCGCGAAATGTTTTATAATTTTTTACTTGATACGTACCAGGAAAGATTACGAACATTCGTAATTTCTACTCATTTAATTGAAGAAATATCCAATTTATTGGAACGAGTGATTATTCTTGATAAAGGGAAAATCATTGATGATAAAGAGCTTGAGCAGTTACTTTACGAAGCATATGTTTTATCTGGATCAACCAACGAAATAGAAGATCTTCTTAAAGATGTTCAAGTGTTGGATAAAGAAGTATTAGGTGGGGCAACTACAGTTTATATAAAAGGACATATAACTAGAAAAAGTCTGGGAAATATAAAAGTAACTCCAATGAGTTTACAAGACTATTTTAAAAAAGTAACAAGTAGAAAGAAGGCAAAATAGATGAGATATAAAACAGCAGTAGAATATAGACTCTTGAAACAAATTATTTCACTTGGAATTTTTTTTCTTTGGTGGATTTTATTTGGTATAGCTTTCCCTGTGATTGGAATTCTGGTTTCGGGAGCAAAGACAAATTTATCTGCGGATATTTCCATACCTATAATAATATTTTCAATCATTATCTCATTTATCGGTGGGGGGTCAGATTTCAAATTTTTTATACAGAATGGTCTCAGTCGTTTCAATATTTTCTTAGTAAATTTAACAAGTATTACTATAACTTCACTTATGACTTCAGTATTAGTTTTCTTTCTATCAAAAATATCATTTGAGAGTCTAGATCTGTCTGTAATGATAATCTCTAAAGGGTTCTACTATAATGATAACCTATTTGTAAATATACTCCTTCTTTTTGTATTGTTTTTCTTTTGTTCATCTTTAGGTTTACTTATTGGTACGTTAAATGATATGCTTACAGGATTAAAAAAAATAATTGTATTACTTTTGGCCATGAGCATTCCTATCGTTGCAGCAATACTTATTCAATTGGGAGGAGAAACAGTACAAATGCATATTATTGATTTCCTAAAATATATCTTAGGCTATTCTGAACAAAATACTTTATCTTCTATACCTCTAAGTGTTACTTTACTCGTACTTACAAGTATTATTTATGCTCTACTTTTAGTACTTACCCAGCATCATGAAATTCGTCACAAAGGTGTTTAAGAAAATTTAAGCAAAAAATTAAGCTCATAACTTAATAGTTATAGCTATAATGAAAATACCGAGGAGAACTGAATCTCTTCGGTATTTTATTATGATAAAAAGATTTGTCAATAAAGTTTGGTTTTCTGAACACTAAAAATCATACCTACTTTAGATAGCACAGTTTTAATAAAAAAGATAATTCCACTACAAATGAAATCGATTTAGATATTTTAGAAATATTTAAAATATCTAAAGAAAAAATCCAGCTTAAAGTTAAGCTGGATTTTTTCTTTATCCGACAACTATTATTTTCAAAGAAAATGTAGTCAAATTTGTAGTCATTCAAAAGATTTATATTGCTACACTTTGAAATTAAAAATTTCAAGAATCGCTCTAAAATCAATTTTTGAACATCAATTGATGTCTAATGAATACTTATTTAACTTCTTTAATAATACACGAATTATTCCTAATGATCCAAGCTGGAAAGTATTATGGGGGTTAGAAAAGATTAGTATGCCTCAGGCATGGGATATGAATACAGGATCTGCAGAAGTAAAGGTAGCAGTTATAGATTCTGGTATTGATTATACTCATGAAGATTTATTAGGGAACGTAAATGCAAGCCAAGGATATGATTTTGTAGATGATGATGACGATCCAAAAGATGAATATAGCCACGACACACATGTTGCGGGGACGATTGGTGCTGATACTAATAATGGAGTTGGGGTTTCAGGAATAAATTGGAATATTGAAATGATTCCTCTACGTGTACTAGATGATGCTAACAAAGGAAAAAATTCAAATTTCATCAAAGCTATTAATTGGGCAACCGAGAAAAACTATCCTTTAGTCAACTATAGTATCAGTTCATCTAGTTATAGTCACTCTCTTGAAGATGCGATAGAGAATTATCCGGGACTTTTTGTTACATCAGCAGGAAATCAAGGAGAAGACTATGCGACTACCCCACGTTACCCTGGGTGTTTAGATATTTCTAATATGATTACAGTAGGTAACTCTAAAGAAAATGATGAGCGAAGCTCAGGTTCAAGCTATAGTAAAACGGGAGTGGACCTATTTGCTCCAGGAAATAATATATATAGTACACTTCCAGGGAATGAACATGGCAACAAAAGTGGTACTTCAATGGCTGCACCACATGTTACTGGTAGTGTAGCATTAGCACTTTCGCAAAATAAGGCCTTAACTACAGAAAAGTTAAAAAAAATATATTGAAGTCCGTTGATAAAAAGGAAACTTTAACTGACGTTTGTTCAACAGGTGGTCGTTTAAATACAGAGAATTTATTAAAAATATCTCAATAAGATATAAAAGATGGCACTATTGTACAAGTACTTGGTAATTTGGTTTATTTTAATAATGTAACCTACTCAAAAGAGAGATTATTTTTTCATATCGAGAGATACTTAGGAGAATTACTCGAGAGACTACAAAACAATCATGACAAGCTTTACCTGTAGATGACATCAGCTTAGAAGTCCATAAGGGTATTGATCCATTTCTACGCTTCGAAGAAGGTGGAGCGCTTTGTCAAATAGGGCCTTCTGAAGATAATTTAGATTTTGAACCTTCTGTAAATGAAGCCGATACCGTTTTTGTTCCTGCAGGAACTTGACACATTGATACTTTCTTAAGTAGAACCATGAAATAAACCTCCCCTACTTCAAGTAGAGGAGGTTTATAATTGAAGTTATACACCTTACAATCAAAACATCACAAGGTGCATGATCAATAACATAATGTGTGGCGGAACCTAAAAGAAGATGTTCAAAGAAATCAGCTCCCGTTGCTCCCATAACAATCAAATCTGCCTTCTCTTCTCTGGCAAAATCTACAAGTTTTCGTTTGGTATTCCCTGTCAGCTCCTTGGTCGTAAAGGTGATTTCAGGGTTGACCAGACGCGCCGCTTCAAGGAGACTTCGTTTAGCAATCCTATCAAGCGCAGGAATTTCTTCCGCTCCTGCATTAGAAATTCCATAGAACCTTCTCATATCCTTAACCATAAGGAGGATCAGTCGGTCGAGTTCTGGGCAGGCTATTTTATTTGCCTCTTGAACGGCTTTGTAAGATTGTTCTGACCCATCAACTGCTACAAGAATTAAATTTGAACGTTTCTCCATACTTGCCTCCTTACTTTATTTCTTATTTATAAAGCGATTTTTTTCATTTTTTCTATATAGAGCCATCAAAACTGCAGTTAAACCTACTGTTCCTGCGCCTATTAGCACAAGATTTTTGTCTTTTTCGCCCGTTTCAGGTAATGCTTCTCGGAGCTCCTGTACCTTTTGATTTTCAGCAAGGAGCTGATTCATCTTTATCTCTGAAATCTGTACGGAAGGAGCAGAAGGGTTCACTTCGATGTGTAAAGGAGGGAGGGGTATTTCCCCTTTTAACTGTTTTGGCACATCTTTTTTCTTTTCCTGCTTCTTGACGACAATTTCTTTTTCTCTTTCTTTTTCTTGTTCTTTTGGCTCATTATATCGTACGGACTTAAATTCTACAAATTCAGGCGGTAAATAATCTGCGATTAAGGGAACATCTGTTGTATAGATGGGCACAATTTGAGGTTGTGCTTGCATAGGATCCGCAAGACTTTCTCCATCCTCTCCAACACCCACAAGATATAAGAAAGCATAGATCTGTCCTTTGCCTTGATAGCCCTGGTTAACTGCAAGCAGCGTTTCTTCAATGATTTCTCTTTCTTGTTGTGTTAAGCCTCCAAAAGATGTAATATGATTGTTTTGGTCCAGAACCTCAAGGCTTCCTCCCTCTCCCTCTTGAATAGTCTCAAAAGTAAATTGATCATCCAGTAACATCCATGTGGTCACTTGAGTAATCGCCCTATAATTGCCATCAAGTTGGCCAAAAGTATCGTACAAGTAATTATAGGCAGAAATAATACGAGCATATTGTTCTGGTGTCATATCTCTTCCACTTTGGGAAGCAAAATCATTGTCAAAAGGGCTTACATCTAAGAGATAACCTACGCCTGTATTCCCTGTCCCTTCACCTGCAAAGTGGTGAGACCCTAAATAGGCACAGAAGGAAGGAATACTATTTTCGGGATTCCCTTTTAAGGAGATGCTCATATCAAAGATATCCGCATGCCCCTTAGATGTCCAATTATAATTGCCTGCCTGCTCAAAGATACGTCGCCATTCTGATGGAACAAAAGAATAATTGACTTGGTAAAGTAGACCACTTTCGTAATCAAAGCCCATCTGCGCCAAAATCCAAGAAGTGATATCCTCACCTTCAAAGAATTGATTTCGCTGCTCTTTAATAAGGTTGAGCAAGTTATAGTCGGCAAGAATAAGAGCATGGGCTTCTTTCAAAATCTCATAATCTAATTCTAAACCATCAAAAAGTATATCCAATTCTTCTTTACTCAGAGAATTTTGAGCATTTTGATAGTAATCTACCTTCGCTTTAAATTCACTAAGTTTTTGGTTGTATAAGTAGAGTTCTTGAAGGTATAAATCAATAGTATCGCGATAATTTATTTCTAAATCCAGACTCCACTGAATTTGACTGGCTTGTAGCTTCTCTTGTAATGCGAAGATATATTCAAAATCATTTTCCAGAGCTGCACTCAAATCTGCTGGAATGATTAAAGAAGATTCATCTGAACGCTTGGAATTGGCTTTCACTATGATATTTCCTACTCCTTTGGTATTCGCACCAAGTAAAATTCCTAGTGCTGCAGCTCTAATTACTTTATGTGTTGTTTTATGGCTAATCATGGGGCTACCTCCTTCTATTCGTCTCTTAATTTTATTATTATCTCATTATCTCATAATATTTTAATGAAAAGAAATGTTATGGGAAGTTAACCTTTCCACAAAATATAAAATGAACAGGGATGGATGTATAAAGGTTTCTCGTAGGTATATTAATTTCAATACCATACAAATTTTGTCTCATTTAGAGGAGTTCTGATAAAAGTTATTTTTATCCTAGTTGAGAGCAGAATTGGAATAAGGGTTTTAAAAGAATAAGTAATACAGGCTTGGTAACTCTCCCACTCAACCTCTTAATACTTTGTTTTTGCTCTACACCTTAAAGAAGAGGAGTTAATATTTTCTACCAGTGCCAATTTTGCAATTAAAAGAAAAAAGCCTCTCCGTAGAAATAAGAGGTTGTGCCAGTAGAGAAGCTAAAACGAGACAGGAATGTTATAATAAGTATATGAACACTGAAATGAGAGAAAAACTAAGGGTAGCCTCGCTCTTAGCGATGAACGCGGGATTTATAGATGCTTTTTCCTTTTTCCACTTT
Source organism: Lactococcus garvieae subsp. garvieae (assembly GCF_029024465.1). Classification (NCBI taxonomy): domain Bacteria; kingdom Bacillati; phylum Bacillota; class Bacilli; order Lactobacillales; family Streptococcaceae; genus Lactococcus; species Lactococcus garvieae. Next base: position 1,414,733 of record NZ_CP118950.1, on the reverse strand, counting down.
GATGGCCGCTTCATCGGTATGCAAACGGGGAATATGATACAGGCGGCTGTTTATTTAGCCAAAGGAAATTTTGTACGTGTAGCGGATTTTATCATTCCTGTTCTCTTCTTTTCTTGTGGGGTAATTTTTAAAAATATTTATTCTTATTACTTAATGAAGAAGAATAAACCGGATACGATTTATCTGCTTTTATTACAGTGGACAGGTGTGACTGTTTTTACCTTGCTCTATGCCACGGTTTTAAAATTGCCCGTTTCCATTTTTGTTGGCTTTTTATCATTCTTCATGGCCATTCAGCACGATACTTTCAGTAAAACAAGAGGGCTTCCTTACGGAAGTATCATGATGACCGGGAATTTGAAATCAACGATGGTCAACTTAACGAATTACGCGTTGACACATGAGCAACGTTACTTGCAAAATTTCCGTGTCTTTGCCAGTCTGGTTGGTGCTTTCTTCCTAGGGACTATCTTGGGTACTTATAGCGCCGATATCTTTGGCAACTGGACATTACTTGTATCTAGCACATTTTTAATTATCGTTTACTTTATGTTAAGGTTTGAAAGAGAGGAGAAAATATGAAATTAACAGCACTTGGTGTTTGGGGCGGTTATCCCACACGTGATGCAGGAACAACTTCTTATTTATTGCAAAGTGAAGAAGGATATAATCTTTTATTGGATGCAGGATCACGTGCTGTGACGGAACTTGAGCATGAGCTTTCACCCAATGATTTGGATGCGATCATCTTGAGTCACTACCATGAAGACCACATAGCAGATTTGGGCGCTTTGCGTCAATACCGCCAGTTGCAAACAGTGAAACCAGAGATTTTGCCTATCTATGGCCATCAGGAAAATGAATATGAGTTTTCAAAATTATCTTTGGAAAATGTCAGTGAAGGAATTGCTTATGATGTCGAAAAAGGCACATCTGTCGGCCCCTTTGATATTCAATTCTTAAAAACAGTGCATCCAGTCATTTGCTACGCGATGCGTATCGTCGAGAGAGCAACAGGACAGGTTTTGGTTTATACAGGCGATACAGGTTATTTTGCTGGACTTGTCGATTTTTCCAAAGATGCAGATATTTTGTTGGCTGACGTTTATTTCTTCAAAGATAAAGCCAAGATGCCTAATCATTTGTCCAGTGTAGAAGCAGGAGAAATAGCAGCACAAGCCAACGTCAAAAAATTAATTCTCACACACCTGCCACAAGTTGGAGATTTACAAGTATTACGTGAGGAAGCACAGGAAGTTGCTGGAAATATACCGGTGGACTTGGCTCAGCCCCATATGAAATGGACAGTGTAATGGAGTTCAGTCAGCAAGAAAAAGAATATTTCATGCAGCAGGCTCTGCTTGAAGCCCACAAGGCAGCAGCAAATGAAGAAGTGCCCATCGGTGTGGTCATTGTGCGTGAAGGGGAAATAATCGCCCGCGGCTTTAACCGGCGGGAGCTCGATGGACGTGCCACTCACCATGCGGAGATTTGTGCGATTGAAGCTGCGAACGAAGCTGTGGGGAACTGGCGCTTATTAGACTGTGCCTTGTTTGTTACTATTGAACCTTGTGTCATGTGTGCTGGAGCCATTGGTTTAGCCCGCATTCCTCAAGTATACTTTGGCGCAACAAATCCCAAGTTTGGAGCAGCTGTAAGTTTGTATCAAATCTTGGAAGATAAACGGCTCAACCACCGTGTCACTGTGGAAAGTGGCATTTTAGAAGCAGAGTGTGCTGATATCATGAAAGTTTTTTTTCAAGAGCGCAGGAAAAGAAATAAAGAAAAAAAAGAGCAGGTGTAACTGTTCTTTTTTAGAGGAATTTTCTGCAAGTTTTTGTTACCATATACAAAGGATAAAATAGAAAAACGAGGACACCTCATGGACATGGAAAAAACTCCCAAGCAGCGCTACAAAGAAGAAACAGCACCTTATCGCGCGTGGCTCAATAGTATCAGTATTCCTATTGGACTGATTGTCCTTTTTATTGCTGTATTCCTTGGGTTTACGATCAATGCAGCAGGATTAATTCTTGTTATCTTTGCTATTGTCACCCATATTGGTTATGCACGGATACATGCACCTAAAATCTGTCACGTAGCCCCAATACTTTACTATGTTTACAATGTGTTGTCAATTTTTTATGTGATGACGCTCATCGCGCAACCCCAAAGTAGTATGCTTGTAGCCATTCTTTCCTTGATAAATTTCGTCATATTGATTTTGGTGATTGTCTTTTATTTCATCGGGGCAAATGCCATCAAGAAACAATTTCCGACCATGAAAGAAGATTATGAACGTGCTATGGAAGTTTATAAAGGGCGGAAAGCATCAGGTCAATGACAAAATCTTTGAGAGAAAGTCAAAGCTTGTCAAAACAAGAAGAAGTATGTTATAATAAATTTCGGAGCAATAAGTTTCTTACGAAGCGTGTCAGGACCTGACGGTAGCAGCACTAAGTATGGAGCTTATGTGCTCTTTTTTGTTTTGCAATTTCCATGCTTCATGAAAGATTCATCAACAGCTCACAAATGCGATAACAGTAGGGCTGGGAATCCTTTTTTATTTTTCTCGTGATTCACGATGTTCAATCATCTTTGGGGATTTCTTGGGGATTTTTTGTTCCTCAAAATTTTGTCCCCATGAAGTGCTGTAATCCAAGGCTTGGCGCAGGGTTACACGATTTTCAGGTAAAATATGTGTGTAAACTCCCATCATCATCCGAGGGTCTTTGTGTCCAACACGTTCCATAATCATTTTTTCAGGAACACCCATATCAACCAAATAAGTAACGTGAGAATGTCGAAGCATGTGTAGGGAAAAATAATCAGGATTTTTTCCGAAAAGTTGAGCTTTAGCACCTTCATATTTCAAGTATTGGGTTAGACCTGTATAATGAATGTGCGGACTTTTTGACGTAGCAAAAACAAATTCACTCCTGTAAATTCTAAAGTTTTGAACAATTTCAACGCAACGAGCGTTAATATCAATCACACGAACTGAATCAACAGTTTTAACATTTCCAAGCTGGTTTGTTCTAAAGTTCCAACTTTTTGTAATTGAAAGTTTTCCGTCAAGAATATCAACATCAGACCATTTCACTCCAAGTGCTTCCCCGATTCTAAGACCTGTCCAAAATAAAAATTCAATGAGGTCTATTTTTCGTTCAGTTTCATCATCGTGAGAATCATGCCTCATCTGTTTAATAAGAAGATTGAATTCTTGCAAACTAAAAAATTTTTGCTTTAGCTTTGCAGCACTCTCCTTTGTCCAGCTGTCTTTAGGTAAATCTAAGCGTTCAATCGGATTAGAATCAATATATTCAGCGATATAAGCATATTTGAAAATACTATTGATTCCACGTTTTAAAGCGTGCATTGTTTTGACTGATTTTGAATTATTGACTATGTAGTCTTGTAAGTCACGAGCTTTTATTTCTTTGATTTTTCTGCTTCCAAATTGTTTGAGGAAAACGTTGATGAAGCAATTTTCCTGATAATAAGAAGAAGGAGCAAGTTCCATTTTTCTTTTTTTAGTTGATTGAGCAAAAACATCATTGACCGTCATCTCTTTGATTAGAACAATGGCTTTTTCATCTTTTTGAAGTTTTTCTTGAATCTTCCTTTCAATAGCATTAAACGCTTCACGTTGAGCTTCTCGAGATTTGGAGTTCATCGTAATACTGACTTCACGCCAGGTACCATCTTTATCTTGATATTTCTCACGAAAACGATATTTTCCATTTGGCATTTTTTTAATGTTCATAGTTTTTCTCTTTTCTTTTAAAAAAGAGAGTAAATAGATACTCTCATTATAGCATATTTTTAAAGGCTTTTAAGACGATTCTCTGATTTCCAACGTAAGAAATCTTCAAATCCAGAAATGTTTATTCTGACGGATTTCACACCCCATTTGAGAATAATATTCTCAAAATCTGGATTCCTACGAACCTCCGTCAAAATATTATCTAGAGTATGAGGCGCAATGCTGAATAGCTCAGCAATTTCAGATTTTTTTGCATAGATTTTTTCAGTCATTTTCATCATCTCCATTTTTTATTTGTTTTTTTGCGTCTTGGATTATGACGCCTTGAATCAAGAAATTTTGCAAAGAAATAGGTTTTATTGATTATTAAATTTAGTAATAAATAGTTATTTGCTCGTGCATAATATACTAATTCTTCAAATTCGGTGAAGTCATTACTTTCGATCAAATCAATGATTTCATTCAATAATTCACCAGATTCTTGTTCTGCGAGAAATTTATCCAGCTCAAATCCACAACCAGACTCAATATCGTCAATACTATAAAGTGTTTTTTCAGGATTTTCCGCATGAATAAAGTAGTCATACATTCCTTTGGGACTCATTACGACTTCAACGTGAGCAGGTGTGTTAAGCTTTGCGGTCAATAAATCTGAAACCTGTGAATAGCTTTTGAGGGTTTCAAAGAATAATGCACCGTGTTTATGGGATTTTTTAAACTCGCCAGTTAAGCGGTTTATATCTCTATCATGCCAAGGACTTAAAATAAAGGGAACGTGCAATTCTTCGAGTATATCTAGATAGTCCTCTGGTGCAGATTCTTGGTAGATAAGAAATGCCCATTTATTTGAACGTTGGTCTTTTCTCTTTTCGTTCATAATATTTTTCCTTTCGATTATCAGGAGATTTTTTTGGGGATTTTCGTAATAGTTTTTGATTACTGATTATTGAGCTAATGGGGGTCGTAGTAACCCCATTAGCTCAATAATGTTTATAAAAAGTGGCGCTCTTGCCTTTTGCTTTGCAAGGCAAGCGCCACCTGTTTTAACGTCTTGTCCCAATAATCCAAATTCTGTTCTTTACCCGATAAGGCTTTGAAAAATAGTAATCCAGATTATAACTCGAAACTTCCTTTATAATTTGGGCTTCCATATCGTATAAAATCTTTTGAGCTTGCCCGCTATTAGGGACGTAAAGTAGTACGGAAATCTTATCTCTCCTTATATCTACAACCTCTTTTTGTACGGAACGATTAAAATTTTGGAGTATAGGGTTGATAGAAGTGCTTTTTTGATTACCTTCGGATAATTCTTTGCGTTCGCTTTGGATTAAAAATCTTCGTAATGTGTGAGTTCGCCAAACTGAGCGGAAATAATTTTGAGCTGAATCGTTTGATATACGGTTCACAAGCTCAACTCCAATCAAAACTAAAATGGCAAAGGTCAAAATAGTTATTCCAAAGTTTAAATACTCGATTCCTTTTTCTAAGAAGGGATAGAACTCAGAGGGAAGTATTGATTGAATTGATACAATGCTGTCAGAAAAATAGATTTCAAAAAGATAAATTGAAATACTGATTACAAACCCAATGAAATTGAGGAGTAATAATTTTCTAGTCAAGTTGAAAGTCTTGATAAAATACGTTTTTTTCATAGAATGCCTTTCTTTGTGTAGTAGGTTGGACAGAGCAATGGCAAAACAGCATAGGGGTGTTCATTATCAATAACCATGATTAAGCCCGTCCCCACACCAACAGGAATAACGATTCCATCAGGGTTAAGGTCTGGAAACAAAAATTGCACCGTTTTACTGTTAATGTTTCCTACTTGCAATAAAACATTAAGCTGTTCACGAACGGATACAGGGATTGAATTGTAATCAAAGCGCTGAGAAACTAAGAGGAGATGCACTTTCGTTGCTCGACCAAGTAATGCGATTTGCGAGAGTAGCGAAAAGAATGATTCTTTGATATTTTTATTCGTTCCCTCAGATAAAGCGAGAACTTCATCAATAACCACCGTTAAATGTGTAAATTTGTGTTCGGGGTTATCATAAAGAAGTTCTTGCCGTTGATAAATGAGTTGTAAACAACCGCTTAATGCTTCATTGATTTGAGAAACAAAATCAGATTTGGATCGATTTTGTTCAGGATGGATAACCTTAATATTATTAAGCCTTGCCCATCTTGATGGTGTATCAAACTTAGGGTCAATAATGATGAGATCTGAAATTGGCTTGAGCATGGATAAAAAATAGGTCAAAGCGTAAGATTTACCAGAACCGCTATTTCCAGCGATGGCAATTGAAGTGACCTTTTCATAATCAATGACAAGGTTTTCCATGATTGGGATGGTTGTTCCAAGATTAGAATTTGCGAATTGTTCTAAATCAGAGATGACCAGACGTTTTGAAATCCCTTTTTTCCAAGGAAAATAAAGTCCACGCTGAGTGTGAATATCATCTGTTTCAAAAGGGACAAAGTAAGCTGAATTTTGTTTCAACAGCGTATAACGAGGATACAAAGCAGCGTTAGCAATAAGAAAAATTTTCTGATAGAGTTCATTATCAATAACATATCCCGAAGGTAAGCGGGGAATGAATAAGAATCCATTTTCCCCAACCTTACAATCGAAACTTTGCGTGTAACTTGTTTCTCCTTGAATCTGTGAACCTAGTGCCATATTCAGACTCTGTAACAAGTACTGTTCGAGTTGTTTATTTGTCATTATTTCACTTCCTTAATATCATTGGCACGAAAGTAGATGTTATAGCTGACTTCACAGGCTTGAATGTCATCAAAAGTAACTACTGATAAATAAGGAGGGAGCTTAATTTGATTTTCAAATTTGACTTCAAAAGGTGGAAGCCCGCTTTGAGAAAACCAAGCCTTGTAAGCCGCGACTTCACCTGTCCGTTGATTATCGACAAATTTCATTTGTGGCTCAAGCTCAACACTGAGCGAATGAATGGGTTTTGAGTAATCCAAGATACTCTGAGCAAATTCTGAAGAATAACCTGATTGACGTTTTTGAAATTTTGCTTTCATTATGATTCCTCCTGAATCGAATAAATTTATAAATTGTAATCGCTCGGTTTGCATCATGAGCTGGATGTTTTACCTCCTTACATAAGTAACGGCGACAAAAAAAGTGGTTTTTCAACCACTTTAGAAATTTTTTCTGATTTTTTTGTAAATTTTTTCCCTTCGTTTACGAATTGCTTCGGGGCTCACGTTTTCTTCACGAGCAATTTTTGATAACTCTCCCCGTGTATTCACACGTTTAATAAAAATTATTTCTTCGATAGTGAGCAACTCCCAAATGTCATTGAGTAAGTACTGTTCAGGTGATTCGTAATCAACAGGCGGAATATTTGCTTGTGTAGCGATAGCCGTATTATCTAAAGATTGAACCCAATTTTTATCTCCATGAACGTTTGATTTTTTGCGGAAATCAGGATTAGCATTTTTATTGTTTGAGTAGATAAATCTATCATCTGCTCGATGTAGTTCATTTATCCATTCTTGCGTAATCTCATTTTCATCTGCTTTAAGAGTGATAGATTTTCCTTGAATATCTGTATAGGTGTAGCTTTCTCGATTTTTACTCGGAGTTTTGATAAAGTCTTTCATTTTTCTCTTTCTCGCCCGAGGACGGAAAGAAACAAGCTCAGAGTTTGACAAAAAAGTACATCAAAACAACGGAGAATCAGATAGTGAGTAAGTGACTGATGTCACTTCACTATTTGTTTCAATCCGTCCATTTTGATGGCCATCATATTTGGACTATTTTTATTTACAAGCTACCTTGCACCCCTTATTCTACTAAATCTAAAAAGGTATTCCCATGACTTATCAAGTCAATTGAAAATAGCATAATATAGCTATTTTTCACGAAAACACGCTTAGAAATTAGGACAAGTCTAAGAAACTGATTGACTTATCAAGTCAATTTTGGAACAAAAAATTTAATTTATTTTTTTCAATTAGGTTATCGATAAAAATGGTATAATAGAAGTAAATGCTTGATATATATATAGGAATTTTAAAATGATAATTAGACAAGACAAGACAAGACAAGACAAGGCAGCAGTAGTTGATTTCTATGCTTTTTTAGAATACTCAAAAAATCCATCAATTTTATTGATGGATTTTTTTGCACATTCAATATCAGTTGGAGGTGTAGCATAGTATGGCTAATAATTTGTTAAACGGAAAATACAACCTTGAAAATAGAAGATACATAGGAAATAAAAATAAACTTTTAGATTGGATTTCTGAGTTAATAAAAGATAATACAAAAGGAAAAAGTTTTTTTGATGTATTTGCTGGTACGGGTGTTGTAACAAAGAGAATGAAGAATCAATTTGAAACTTTTATTATTAACGACTTTCTATTCTCTAATAATGTTATATACAAAGCTTTTTTTGGTACAGAGAATTTTGATTCAACCAAGTTGTATTTGCTGCAAGAAAAGTTCCAAAAGATAATCACAAATGAGACTGATGACGATTATTTTGTAGAAAATTTTGGAAATAAATTTTTTAGCGAAACTGATGCACGGATTATTGGAGAAATACGAAACTTAATTTCTAAAAATAATGATATAAATGAGCGAGAGAAGGCAATTTTAGTTGCTTCATTATTGTATTCTTTGGATAAAATTGCTAACACTGTGGGTCATTATGATGCGTATCGAAAGAAAATTCAAATTGAAAATAGGTTTAAATTCGAATTGATCAATATTGAATCAGAAGAAAAGAAAAATATTGACATATATAGAAAAGATGCCAATGAATTAGTAAGAGAGGTATTTTCTGATGTTACATTTATAGATCCTCCTTATAATTCACGACAATATTCTCGTTTTTATCACGTTTTAGAAAATATAGCTAAGTGGGAGAAGCCAGAACTATACGGTGTTGCTATGAAGCCTAAAGCTGAAAATATGAGTGAATATTCAAGAAGTACAGCACCACAAGTTTTTGAAGATTTAATTATGAACTTAAATACAAAATATATAGTAGTTACATATAACAATACATATAAATCTAAAAGTTCGAGTTCAAAAAATAAGATTACTCATGAACAAATCTTAGAATCTTTAAATAAACGTGGAAAAACTCAAACATTTGAAAAACCGTTTCAATTTTTTAATGCGGGGAAAACAGATTTAAAAGAACATAAAGAGTTTGTATTTATTACGGAGGTTTTAAATGAAGCTCAAAGATAGTCCTATTCGCTCGCCTTTATTTTATGTGGGAGATAAATACAAGTTGATGCCACAACTGAAAAATTTATTTCCTGAAAATATTGAAACTTTTTATGATGTTTTTTGTGGTGGTGGTTCCGCTTCCCTTAATACAAAGGCTAAATTCTATTCAATGAATGATGTTGATGAGAAAATTATCAATCTCCATCTCCACTTACAAAACAATTCGAAAAATATAGAGCAGTTTATTTCACGAATGTATAATGTGATAGATTACTACGGTTTAAGTTTGTCTGAGCGAGGGAAAAATAAAGAAATAGAAGATTTGAAGAAAATTTACGTTAAAACATATTTTTCAAAATATAATAAGCAAGCTTATCTTAAAGTTCGAGAAGACTATAATCTTAACCAAACAAATACTGATTTATTGTATCTTCTTCTAGTCTATGGCTTCAATCATATGATTAGGTTTAATAAGGAAGGGAAATTTAATCTTCCAGTTGGTAATGTAGATTGGAATAAAAACGTAAGCCAAGCATTAAAAAATTATTCAAATTGGTTCATAGAGAATCAAGTGGAACTATCAGAAGGATTAGATTTTGAAAAATTCGTGAAGAAGCAAGAGTTCAAAGAAAACGATTTTCTATATTTTGATCCACCATACCTGATTACTTTTAGTGATTACAACAAACTTTGGAATGAACAGGAGGAAAGACGTCTTTATAATTTATTAGATGACTTGGACTCGAAAGGTATCAAATGGGGGCTATCTAATATGTATAGACATAAAGGAAAAGAAAATCAAATTTTAAAAGATTGGGGGAAAAAGTATCAAGAATATTCTATTCAGAGTAATTATATTTCAAGATTTGATAACACTATAAAATCAGGTAGCCAAGAAGTATATATAACCAATGTGAAGGAAGGTTAAAATGGCAAAGAAATTAAGAAGGAAACCTATATCATTTAATACTACGTTGAGAAATCCTAGTAGAATACCACAATTCATTTCAATATTGAGTATGTTCGAGGGGAAAGTTATTGATGAAAAAATTGCTTTAGAATTAGAAGGCGAGATTATCAAACAAAAAATATTTGAACCAACTCAAGCAACTATGGGGACATATAAGAGAGAATATCATAAAAAATTCCACTTTGAAGCTGATGACCAATCTATTGAAGCTGAACAAAAAGTTAAGAACTATTACAAAGAATGGGAAGAATCAGAAGCAGGAGAAACATCTCTTGATAAAATAATATATTTATTGAAAAATACTATGACTGCTCACAAAGAAGCTGGCTGGAATGGTGGGTGGGAATCAAGGATTCATACTCAATTTAATTTTTTGAACGAATTAGGGTTTGTAGAAGTTATAAAAGGAAAAGAAATAAAAATTTCTGCTAACGGTAAGCTAATGATTCAAGAATATGAAGAAGGGTATCCTAAAGAGGGTTATGATGAATCTTTTGAGCAATCTGCATTTTTAAACGCATTTTCAAAATATCAAATAAATAATCCATATCGAAGCAATACAATTTCAGTTAATTTTTTTCCCCTTGTATTAAATGTAATCAAGTATCTTAAAGAAGAATATCAAAGACCGGGTATCTCAAAATATGACATTCCTTTTATCATAGCTTGGGGAAATGATGATTATGAAGCATTAGCAGAAATAATATATAAATTTAGAGAAAAATTTGGCTATAATACTTCTAATGAATTGGTTTATGAGTATGCTATGAATTTATTAGATGAGAGGACAGATAATACAGTATTAGCTCCTGCAAGTAAAGAGTTTATTGAAACAAAGAAAACAGACTATAAATTTGAGAAAATAATGACAGAAACACCAGATGAAGTGATTCGTAAATTGAGATTGACTATGCTTGTTTCACTTCGTGGAGCTGGAAGATTTATCGATATTAACTCTAATGAGAACGAGAAAATTCAACATATTTTGGAAAATTACAGTAGTAATAGAGATTTTTCAAAAAGTAAAGAAGAATATTTTGAGTTCATGGGAAGAATTGATGAAAAGCTACTATTTACTTCAGGTGTTGAAGAAACTGTTGAGGCCAAAACAGCAAAAGAAAATGCTATAGAAGAGTGGGCTACAAATAATGATTGGGATTTCTTGAAAGAAGAAATGATAAATAGCGTTGAGAAAAAATCAAGTTCTCATTTTGTTCTAAAATATGTCAAAGAAACAGCACGTTTAGAATTTTTATCAGCAATAGTTATGAAAAAAGCTTTGCCTAAACTAAAGGTTGTTGCGAATTACAAAGCCGATGACCAAGGCATTCCTTTTAATACTGCAACTGGTGGGCGAGGTAAAAAAGTGGGAGCGGATATTGACGTGTTTGAGAACTCTGTACATGCGATTTTAGAACCCACAATTTCAAAACAAAGAAGTTTTCAAGTTGAGCATGAACTACCTTCAATAAGAAACCATGTAATAGAAACAGCCAAGAAAGATAAAGAAAATACCGACTTTAATGAATGGTTTTGTTTATTTATCGCTTCTAATATGGCGAGAGACGTGGGAGACCAAATTGCTGCAATTAAATTTATCAGTAAGAACACTGTAGAAATCTATCCATGGGATATTGAAGATTTTGTAGAGTTTTCTAAGAACGTAAAATCAATAAAAGATTACAAAAAGATACGTCCATATGCCCAACCTCAGGTAATTTGATTTCAAAATAATTCAAGGTTTTAGAATGAGAAAAATAATAGAGTATTTTAGACGATTATGGAAACGTTTAGCCGAAGTGTTAAATGAATCACATCATGGATATTTAAATTTTAACTTTGTTCTTAAAATTTTTGATAAAGAAGATAAGAAAAAATCTTCTAATCGTGTCAAAAATTCTGAGGAGGTTGAAGCAAAGGAAAAAGAATTTGACACCCAGATATTAGAATTTAACAAAGATATGGAAGGTTTGGTTACACTCGTTGATAGCCTCCCAAATAGTGTAGGAAAAACTTTAAAAGTTCTTATGGATTGGCGAAATATGACCGAAGCAGAATTATCAGAGGAGTCATTAGTTGGAACGAAGGCTATTTCCAATACAATAAATGGGAAGACCATCCCAAAACTTGAAAATATGATTGCCTTTTGTATAGGATTAAGTTTACCTCCTATACTGAGCAGAAAATTTCTTGGCTTAGCTGGTTATACGTTGAGTTTATCAATTCATACTCATATTTATTATGCTATTATTTTAGATGGCTGTAGTCACCTAAGAATTAGGGATTGCAATAAAATATTAGAAAAAAATGGAGTAAGAACATTGCCATATAAAATTGAAAAATGAGTATGTTGAAAAAAGTCAGTCCACTTGTAATTTGGACTGACTTTTTATTATCTATTTACTCTCTTGGGGATGTTTTTGGGGATTTTCTATTTTTAGATTTTTTGATTGCTTTGTTGTCGGGGATAGGAGCTGTTTTTGAACTTATGTGCTCTTTTTTTGTTTAAGCAGAAAAATTAAGTTATTTGAAAAAGGATAAAAGTGTTTAAGCGCATCTTATTAGTGTGAAAAATAAAAAGACATCAGAAATTTCTGATGCTTTTTTTATTTGAAGTCAGGTTAGGGTGGGAGTTATATAAAATAAGGAAGAGAACACTTATTAAACAAAATCACTCCACAACAATTTGTTTAGCACTCCCCGCACTGCCCGAAAAGTCAATGCTTAAAGTGTGCGTGGCTTCATCAAAACTTACGCCATCACTCATCGAAAGGATGTTCTTGAAATCTTTTGGCAGTTGGATATGAGCGGTCTCATTGGTTTGAGTTGGGTTTGCAATTGTGTATGTGGTTTGTGTCTGCTGAGTTTGTTTTAATAAGGAGATAGGCTTATCCGTGGTGATGTCTGCGATGCTTCCGCCTGTGGCAGCCCAGAAATTAATGCCTAAATAACCAACAGTTTCCATTTGCACCGCTTGGATACTTTCGGTGTTTGCAAGAATTTTAAGCGCGTTATCTTGGGTATAATTTTTAAGTCTTTCTTGTGTTGCTTCTGGAAGAATAACATAAGCATAGGCTGCATTTTGAGGATGTTGGCCGTGGTTTATCAGGAATTTACGGTAATCACCGTTATAAATCTTGTTACTAGGAAAGGCGCTATTGATATCGGCGTAAGTCCCTGTTCTTTTTTCACTTTGCACGGTAATGTCTGAAGCAGTTGGGAAGTAATAGCCAATTGAAGCATTTTGATGATCAGACTGCAAGAGGAGCCATTCTTTTTTACTTTCTTCTGAGGCATCAGTGATATTCCCCTTATTTGAAATGATTTGATATTGGTAAGACGTATTAAGCAAGCGGTTGTCAACTACCGTTTCGATTGATGCGGTGGTGTCACCACTAATTCCAGCCCCTAAGGCAATCGTCTGATCTTCGAGAACAAACCAGGATTTTTTAGCACGAAGATTCATCGGAAGGACAGTGCCGTTGTTTTTGGTGCCTTGTTTATTAAGTGCCATGCCCATAACGGCTTGATTTTCTGCAGCTGCTCCACCGACCCATGTTTCGGGAGAAGTTACGGTAGTGAAGGATGAATTTTCATCTTGAAGTGCTACAGTATCTACGGTTGTCCCAGGTAAGCGATAAGGATCAACAGTTGGCCAGTAACTGTTACTGAATTGGACACCATCGTTATTATAAAGATAAAACATGCCATCAGCTGTATGCCAGCCACGTTTATTTTCACCATTGCCTGCTTCAAAAGAAGAGGTGCGGTTGGAGTACAAGCTTAGGCTCATCATATAATTTGGATTACTTTGAACAAAACGATCCATTGAGGCGAAAACTTTTGTTCCCGTAAAGGGAAGAGTATCTCCAATGACTGATGTATTTGCCATTAAAGAAAGTGTCAGTTGTAAGTCATTATAGTCTCTCGTGTTATTGAGATAATAATCAGGATTTGCTTGCATCCAGTATTTGACCGCTTCCTGCAGCTTATTTTGACTTGCTTCAGGTGCTAAGTTAGCCACGATAAGCAAATTATACATCGTGGTTGAACCGTAGCCAATCTGCGTCTCTTTCGGAGCGCGTGAGATTGAACGTCCATTGACACCTGGAAGCATTGTTCCTTGATAAATGAGGGGTAAAAAAGATTGTTCGACGGTAGAGACAAAGTTTGAAACAGTTTGACTGTCCATTTCAAAAAGTGAGCCTTTGGTGGTGGCAAGAATTTGTCCGACACCTTTCACAAGAACATTGCCGTAAGAACCGGTATAAGGGATATTATTGTGCTGAATAAAAGAGCCATCGGGGTAGAAGCCGTCTCCCTTGGTAACTGTTTGAAAAACTTCTTTGATACTGTTTGATGCCAGTTCGATTTTACTTTCATCTTCTTGTAAAATTCCTAAGCCAAGCACGGTTAAGGCTAGATCTGTTCTATTTGCTCCTGTAGTTGAAAAATTAGGAATGAAAGCCAGATCAACAAATACATCCTGTGCTTTCGTATAGAGTTGTTGATAAGGGTTAGGAACATAGGACTGGATTGCTTTAGTATATTCTTGGATTTTATCTGAGGGTAGCTTATCACCAATAATCATTAAGCTGTCAATAAATTTTTGAGGAATACCAACTTGCCAATCCCACCAATTGCCATAATATTTCTGGCCATTGTAACCCTTTTGACTTACCATAAAATCAAGGCCAGACTGAATATCAGCGAGCAGTTCTGGATTGAGATAGTAAGCTGTTCCGTTCGTGCCATAAGCTTGTGAGAGAAGGTAGAGGTTAGAAAATTGGGTCGTCAGATTTGCAGAAGGAGTGTCGCCGGATTTCAAAGGCCACAACTCTTTTCGATCAGGACTGCGATTCATACTTTGGTAAAGGGTTTTAGCATTATCAGACAAAGTATTCACATATTTGACGAGTGGTGTATTGTTAGCATCATAACTTTCAGTGATTAATTGTTGCTTCCACTTGTCACGTAAGCTTATAAATTGTTGCGTATCTAAAACTTCAGGTATACTGTTTACTTCTCCAGCTTTCAGTGATAAGAGCGACAACTGACTCAGATTACCAAAAAGACGTAAACCTGTGGCTCCAGTCCATTCCCCATCAATGGTTGACCCATCACTGTAAGTCACACGGGGATTATCATAGATTATCTTGCCGTTAAGGTAAGCTTTAACACTTGTGCCCTGATAACGTAGAAGTAGTTTATAGGTTTGCCCGACCTCGAGGCTTTGACTGTGGATATCTGTTATCCATTTGCCTCCTGGATGACCAAGCTGCCAGTTTCCATTATTCATATAAGCAAAGGACTGATAATTTTTGGTGTTTCCTGCGCCGGCGCGAAAGACAAGCCCAAAATTGGTTTGTCCCTGATATACAAAAGTTATTTGTACATCACCAGAACTACGATTTCCTGCATCTGTATTCAGCGAAATACTCTCATAACCTGTAGAGAGCTTTTGATTGGCTATATTCAGTTGTCCTTGAGAGATTTTTCTATCCGCTTGACCAACCAAATCTTCCCAAGTCCCAAGCTGATTACTGAAATCAGAAGTATAACTCTCTGCTCTAACTTGTTGACTGAAGGTAAAACTTATTGAAATGCTCACAAGTAAGAAAGCAATAAAATAAAATAGTTTTTTTATCATTTCATATTCTCCATGTATTTATTTATGTTCTCAATGCTTGTTTTAAAGTAAACGAAAAGGGACTTAGAGCAGTTCATCTAAATCTTTTATTTATTTACTTTGGATTCTCCTTTACTCTATGATAAGTAGAATAATTTAACATGTTATATTATCTATGAGTAAGTATATAGTATGTTAAGAAGATTGTCAATGAATTAAGATAACGCTTACTTTGGCGTTATAGGGGGGTGGAAAATTTTCAAGGCTTAAAAATATCAGCCATAGCTTTTTCTTGAGCCATCAAAAATTCCTTGCTATTTTGTCAAGTAAAA
The DNA here is from genome assembly GCF_029024465.1 of Lactococcus garvieae subsp. garvieae. Lineage (NCBI taxonomy): Bacteria > Bacillati > Bacillota > Bacilli > Lactobacillales > Streptococcaceae > Lactococcus > Lactococcus garvieae. Next base: position 1,398,824 of record NZ_CP118950.1, on the reverse strand, counting down.
GTTATAATATAACATGTTAATATATTAAGAGAGGTTGAGTGATGAATACGAAAAAGAAAAAATTAATTCAGCTCGGTCAGAATATCGATCAGGCTTGGCTGGAGAATCAAATAAAGAAAATAATTGTAAAAATTGAAAGAAACATGGAGCGTTTTGGTTATGATTTTCCTTCGGCTTGTGCCACAGATGGGAAATATCGTATCAAGGGAAATGATGACTGGACCAACGGTTTTTGGACAGGAATGTTAGCCTTGGCTTATGAATATACCGGGGATGAAAAATTCTTACATCGTATTGAAGCCAACATGGTGAGTTTCCAAAAAAGATTAGACGATCATTTTGTGTTAGACCATCATGATATCGGATTTCTGTATAGTCTGTCAGCGGGAGCGGCCTATAAGTTAACTGGAAATGAGACTTATCGAGCAACTTTACTTCAGGCTGCAGATGTTTTGCTCAATCGTTTTCAAGAAAAAGGCAATTTTATTCAAGCTTGGGGCAAGTATGGGGAGCCTAAAGAATATCGTGTCATTATTGATTCATTCATCAATCTTCCCTTACTTTTTGCAGCAACAGAATATTCTGGTCAAGCAATTTACAAAGAAGTCGCACTGAAGCATTATGCGACTTTGCTCAAAACAGTATTCCGTGACAATGCAAGTACTTATCATACTTATTATTTTGATATCGAAACAGGGCAACCTGCATATGGAGCTACACACCAAGGACATAGTGATACGTCAACTTGGGCGCGTGGGCAGGCGTGGGCTATTTTAGGTATTCCACTGAATGAAAGTTATATTCATTCTGCTATTTTTCCTGAGGTATACCCTTCCGTGGTAGAAGTTTTCTTGAACCATTTGCCTAAGGATCTCATTCCGTATTGGGATTTTGATTATACAGATGCAGAACCATCTGCTAAAGACAGTTCAGCAGCAGCCATTGCAGCCTGTGGCTTCTTAGAAGCGGCACAGCAAAAAGCTTATCCAGAAGCAGAAGGTATTGCGAAGGGGCTTATTTATCAGCTAGGGGAACTTTATACAGATGCACCAGAGGGAAATGAAGGTTTGTTGCAACATGGTGTATATGCTTTTGCAGAAGGTAAAGGCATTGATGAACCTAACCTCTGGGGAGATTATTTCTACTTTGAGGCGCTCATGCGCTTAGCAAATAACCAATGGAACCGATACTGGTAAGGAGAAGTAGTGAAAACATTTCAAATAAAAGAAGAATTTATGCTGGACAATAAGCCAGTTAAGATAATAAGTGGTGCTATTCATTACTTTAGAATTCCCCAGAGTCAGTGGGAAGACAGCCTTTATAATCTGAAAGCACTTGGTGCAAACACTGTAGAAACTTATATTCCTTGGAATATTCATGAACCTGAAGAAGGGGTGTTTGATTTTGAAGGTATGAAAGATATTCGTGCTTTCGTTAAACTGGCTGAAAGTTTAGGGCTTATGGTTATTTTACGGCCTTCGGTTTATATCTGTGCCGAATGGGAATTTGGCGGTCTTCCTGCCTGGTTGCTGAAGGAACCAGAAATGCGTCTTCGCTCCACAGATTCGCGATTTATGACTAAGGTGGAAAACTATTTTAAGGTATTACTTCCTTATATTTCACCATTGCAAATCACTGCAGGCGGACCTGTCATCATGATGCAAGTTGAAAACGAATACGGTTCTTATGGGATGGAGAAAGAGTATCTTCGTCAAACGATGGCACTTATGAAAAAATATGGGATTAATGTACCCTTATTTACTTCAGATGGTGCTTGGCAAGCAGCGCTTGATGCGGGTTCTTTGATCGAAGATGAGGTTTTGGTTACAGGAAACTTCGGCAGCCGTTCGAAAGAAAACGCGGCAGTGCTCGCAGGATTTATGAAAGAACACGGCAAAAAATGGCCGCTCATGTGCATGGAATATTGGGATGGTTGGTTCAATCGCTGGGGAGAACCAATTATTAAACGTGAGCCGCAAGATTTAGCAGATGAAGTTAAAGCCATGCTGGAGCTCGGTTCGCTTAATCTTTATATGTTCCATGGGGGTACCAACTTTGGTTTTTATAATGGTTGCTCTGCGCGTGATACGGGAAATCTACCGCAAATTACCAGCTATGATTACGATGCCTTGCTTACAGAAGCAGGAGAGCCCACCGCCAAATATTACGCTGTTCAAAAAGCAATCAAAGAAGTATGCCCAAATGTTTGGCAAGAGGAGCCCCGTGTCAAGAAAATTGAAAATCTTGGCTCCTTTAAAGTTTCAGAGAGTGTGTCTTTATTTAAGACCAAAGACAACATGCTGAAGGCTTTAACAACCGCTTATCCTCTCACTTTAGAAGAAGCAGGCACAGGCTATGGTTATATGCTTTATTCTACTGTCTTGAAAAACTATGGTAAAGAAACTAAACTTAAGATTGTTGAAGCCAGCGATCGCCTACAAATCTATCTGGACGGTCAACATAAACACACACAATACCAAGAAGAAATTGGGCAAGAAATCTTACTTGATGTAGCGGAAAATCAAGAAGAGATTCAGGTGGACTGTTTAGTGGAAAACTTAGGACGTGTCAATTATGGCTTTAAGTTTAATCATCCAAGTCAGCGAAAAGGGATACGTGGGGGGATGATGCACGACATACATTTTCACCAAGGCTATACACAATATCCTTTAGATTTCTCTGCAGAACAGTTAAGTGGAATTGACTTTAGTGCGGGGAAAAATCCAGCACAACCTTCTTTTTATCGCTTTAATATTAACTTGGATAAGGTGGCGGATACTTTCATTGATTGCTCAAACTATGGCAAAGGTGTCATCATTGTGAATGGTAAAAACCTTGGGCGTTATTGGAACCAAGGACCCGTGTACAGTTTGTATTGTCCTCAGGACTTTCTTCATGAAGGAAAGAATGAAATTCTTGTGTTTGAAACAGAAGCTGTGGATATTAAAAGCTTAAATTTTTCAAGTCAACCGGTATTTGATACGTTAAAGCAAAAATAAAACAAAAGTAAAAGTGGATGCTATTCGGCATCCACTTCTATTTTTGTTTTGAAGTATTTCCAATGTTTGTAGCTGACAATATATTCAGCAACACTCTTATCCACGAGATAGGTGTGTTTTACTTGTTTAACCACAGGTTCGCGGAAACTTAAGTTGAGTGCGTTTAACAGCTCACTTTCATCCGGAAAAATAATTTCATTTGTTTCGACAGAGGACATGGAATAAAGATCGATGCCAAAGTCTTTGTTTACACGCTCATAGACACTCGAATAGTCTTCCAAATGCTCTGACACAGGCTCCTTGACTAAAGTTTTTGGGAGGTGCGTAAAGTGTAAGAGAAAGGGTGTTCCATCAAAATAACGTACCCGAACAATTTTATAATAGCTTTGGTCTGAGTCAAGTCCAAGCTCTTTTAAGATTGAAGGCTCATTTTCTTCTTTTATTGACAGAACTTTGACCGTTTCGTGGTCTTGAGAATGCAATTCGATATCTGAGAATTTAACATTTTGGGAAATTTTTGATTTAGAAACGTAGGTACCTTTGCCTTGAACACGGTAGAGGTAACCCGCACTTGTTAATTGGTTTAAGGCCTTCACTGCAGTGATAGAACTGACTTCATATTTTCGTTTAATATCGGCTTCTGAATAAAATTTATCCCCTGGGATAAATTTATGATTTTTGATTTCAGATAATAAGTCTTGTTTGATTTGTTCATACTTTGGAATCAATAGAAATACTCCTATCTATATAACTTATATTAGAATAATAACATGTTAAGTTGGAATATGCAAGCTGCATATACAAAGCTTTAGAGCGCGGTTTAAGGAGCTTTTTACAAAAAAAGATGTAACCGTGTACATTTTCTCTTGACAAGCTACTTAATATGTTATATACTGATAATGCAAGAAGATAACATGTTAAATAAAAGAGCGCTTGCGTGATTGATAAGGAGTCAAATGAGAAACATAGTATTGATTAGCCATGGTTCGATGGCTGCCGGGGTGAAAGAAAGTCTCGAGATGATCATCGGACGGCAAGAACAGATGCATGTGGTATGTATGCCCGAGGATAGTGATAATATCCAGTTTGAACAAGAGTTATTAGAAAAGATGCAGACCTTAGAGGGTGAAACTGTAATCATTGCTGATTTACTAGGAGGAACACCTTGTAATGTCGCCTTAAAGCATTTTACAGATAATGATGATGTTTCCATCATCGCTGGGATGAACCTTTCTCTTGTTTTAGAAGCAGCAGTGAGCGATACTGCTTCCGCCGATGATTTGGTTACTTCGAGCAGAACAACGCTGGTTAATGCGAAAAACTTGCTGAATGAAGCAAAGGCACAAGAAGCAGTAACGCTTAATATGGCAGACTATTCGGAGTACCAAGGCAAAGCAAAAATTGTTAACACGCGCATTGATGAGCGCTTGATTCATGGACAAGTGGCCGGGATTTGGTCTTCAAGTTTGGGGACACAACGCATCATTGTTGCAAATGATGAGGCAGCTGCCGATGACTTGCAAAAATCATCTTTACGCATGGCTTGCCCATCAGCAATGCGACTCTCAGTTATTCCGGTAGCTCAAGCAGCAGAAAATATCAATGCAGGGAAATACGGCTTGCAACGGATTTTCCTTCTCTTTAAAAAACCTGCTGATGTTTTAAAATTTATTCAAGCAGGTGGAAAACTTGAAAGTCTTAATGTAGGGAACATGAGCTATAAAGAAGGCTCAAAAGAAGTCACAAAGAGCATCAAAGTCATGCCGGAAGAAGAAAATATCTTCCATGAAATTGCTGCCGGTGGCGTTAAAATCACGGCCCAATTGGTTCCAAGTGAGCCTGCCATTGACTTTATGGAAAAACTTAACAAAATAGGAGAACGATAAAATGCATTTAACAGTCCTACAAATCATTTTAATTACAATTTTTGCCTTTATTGCCATCAATGATTCATTGATTTCGAATTCGTTGACTCAGCCGGCCATTGCCGGTATGATTTCTGGTTTAATCATGGGGGATCTGAAAACTGGTTTAATGGTCGGTGGTACCCTCCAGCTTATGCGCTTAGGTATTGCAGCCTTTGGTGGAGCTTCTGTACCTGACTATTTCACAGGTGCCGTCTTGGGTACAGCATTCGCTATTATTTCAGGGAAAGGTGCAGCATACGGTATTGGTTTAGCTGTTCCTGTCTCACTTTTGATGCTCCAACTTGACGTTGTGGCACGTTTCTGTAATGTCTTCCTACTTCACAGAGTTGACAAAGCAATTGATAAAGAACAATACGGTCGTATACCACGTTTGGTTCTCTCTGGTTCATTTCTTTGGGGGCTTTCCCGTGCTATTCCTATCTTACTCATGCTCATCGTTGGTGACGCTGCGGTAACAACCTTGACCAATGCAATGCCTGAATGGTTGATGACAGGTCTCCAAGTTGCTGGGGGCACATTGCCTGTTGTCGGTGTGGCGATACTCTTGCGTTATTTGCCAACGAAACAATACATTCCCTATCTCATGGTCGGCTTCTTCCTGGCAGCATATTTACAAGTTCCAATGATGGGAATTGCGATTGTCGGAATAGTCGCAGCACTCTTAGTGTTTAAACGTGACAGCGCAAAACCCGCACAAGCTGAAGCAGGTGCAACAAGTAGCCAAAACTTTGAAGGAGGCTTTGACGGTGATGAATAACAATAAAGAAGTAATTACAAAAAAAGATTTAAATAAAATTAGCTGGCGTTATATCTTGGGAAGTCAGCTCAACTGGAACTATGAACGTATGATGAGTTCAGGTTATCTTTATGGCATCATGCCTGTTCTGAAAAAGCTTTACAAAGACGATAAAAAACTCAAAGATATGGCTAAAACTCATAACCAATTCTTCAATACCAATGCTATTTTTGGAAATTTAATCATGGGGATTGATGTAGCCATTGAAGAAAAAGAAGGTTATAAAGCGAAGGAAACTGTGGCGGCTTTGAAAACAGCCCTCATGGGATCACTTGCAGGTGTCGGAGATTCGCTCTTCCATGTCATTTGGGGAACCATCTTTGGTTCAGTTGCAGGAACTTTAGCTCAACAAGGCTCGACTGTCGGCTGTCTCCTTTGGATTGCTGCGAATATTTCCTTGCTCTTTGGGCGCGCTGCCTTGCTGCCACTAGGATATAAACAAGGGGTAAAATTAGTAACCACCTTAAAAGATAAACTTTCTGCTTTTACTAATGCGGCAACTGTTCTGGGTGTAACTGTTATTGGTGCTTTGATTCCAACCGTTATCAAAGTAGCTACGCCACTGGTTTACACAAATAATGGTGTCAAATTAGAAATGCAAGCGACATTAGATGGGATCTTGCCAGCCTTAATTCCAGTTTTGCTCACCTCGTATAATATATTTTATGGGTATTTTTCACCCCAATTTTCTAACAATTGTTATCGTTTTACTTGACTATTGTGACGTTTCCCAGAATAATTATTCTTAGGAATGGACTCAAAAGGAATATGCTAACTCTCCTTGTTGCTTCGTCTTCTTCATAAGTCTGCGACCCGAGCTGTATCAAATCTTCCAACTCACTAGCTGTTTCCACCGTGATTACTCTGCTCTTAGTAGCGAGCAGGCGGTAAGTAATCGCTGTGATGGGTATTCTAATAAGCGAGGATGAAGGGATACAGAGTTCTGGGGAATCTCTCAGTAGTCAAGTATAGTTTCCTAATCAAATGAAAGGAGGTCCTTCCAAATGAAATGTTTTGTCGGTTTAGACGTCAGCTCTACCAAACTCGATGTGTGCATCATGTCAAATGACACGGAACTTGGAGTCTTGTACGCTGCTTCACTTACCAATGATATGATTGGTGCTTCTGAAATCAAAGAACAAGTACTCTCACTTAACGAAAAGTATGAATTTAATAGAGTCGTCATTGGCATGGAAGCCACATCCCTCTACAGTTTTCATCCTGCAATGTTCTTCCACGAAGACTCGGAGTTAAAGCAGCTCGGAGTCGAGGTCATGGTGGAACAACCAGCCAAAATAAAGAAATATCGTGAGGCATTCGAAGAAAACAAGAATGATACCCTTGATGCTTTCTACATCGCGGATTACTTCCGCATTGAACGCTTTACAAGATCTTATCTTAAAGAAGAAAAGTATCTGGCACTACAACATCTCACAAGAACTCGACTTCAGCTCGTGGAACAATTAGTACGTACAAAACAACACTTCATTGAAAACATCTACTACAAGTGCAATACGCTCTCTGCGGAATTAAAGAATGAAGAATTGAGTACCTCTGTTTGGTCTGCCACAATTATGACACTCATGACCGAAGATTACACGCTAGATGAACTCGCAAATACTCCTCTTGAAGATTTCACGGAACTCATCCAGAAACTCGGGCGAGGTCGCTTCAAAGCTCCTGAGAAACTTGCAAAAGCAATAAAAGCTGCCATAAAAGGAAGTTACCGCTTATCACTCGTCCAACAAGATTCTGTCAATATTGTACTCAGTCTCCTTGCTCGCGAAATACGGAGTTTAGAGAAGATGATTAAAGAAATTGATCGAGCCATTGAAGACATGGTAGAAATTATCCCTGAATACCAATGTTTGACCAGTGTACCTGGTATTGGAAAGGTATTCGCTGCAGGAATTATCGCTGAAATAGGACAGATTGAACGCTTTAAAGACCATCCTCAAGTCGCTAAATATGCTGGCTTGAATTGGAAAGAAACACAATCTGGCAATACCTCATCTCAAAATACTTCTCTTGCAAAACGAGGCAATCGTTATCTTCGCTATTACTTAGTTGAAGCCGCCAACTCTGTACGAAGACATAACGTGGAATACGCAGAGTTTTACAAGAAAAAGAAAGATGAAGTCCCCAAACATAAACACAAAAGAGCCGTCGTTTTAACCGCAAGAAAACTTGTGCGTCTGGTGGATGTGCTACTACGCAACCACCAACTCTATACGCCACCAAGGAGGTTTATGGAAGATAATTAGTTTTATCTGCACAATTCCTTGTCTAGCCTAGTAAAATTTGCCAAATTTTACTAGATTCTTTCGTGCTGTCTTTTTTCAAGATTTTTACTCAGAATCTAGCAACTTATCATTTGACTTAATACCACTAGACTTATTGACTTACTGGATGTTGGGCCAAAAGAAACTGAATTCTACACGTGTTATCTGGTTGGTCTTAATTTTCACGATTGTCCTCAGTGCATTTGGTATTTTAGGCTTACCTGTGCCACCAGCAAAATAAAACACAACACAACACAACACACATTGTATAAGCCATCAGTCTTGCACGGTGTGTGAAGAATTTTCGGATGACTTACCTCACTTACACAATTCCGAGTCGTTGGAAAATTTTTCATAGACCGTATAAGAACAAAAGGTTCATATTGCATATGAGCCTGCTTTTTAATAAGAAAAGGAATAAAAAATGACAGATAATATTTTAAAACGATTCAGCATGAAGGGAAAAATAGTTCTCATCACAGGAGGCGCACATGGAATCGGATATTCTCTTGGCCTTGCTTACGCTCAAGCAGGCGCAAAGATCGTTTTCAATGCCAGACATTCAGCGGGAGTAGGAGCAGGATTAGCAGCTTACGAAAAAGAAGGCATTAAGGCATATGGTTATGTCTGTGATGTTACTGATGAAGCGGCAGTTGCAAGGATGATGCAGCAGATTGAAGAAGAAGTCGGAAGTGTGGATGTTCTGGTGAATAATGCAGGCATTATCGCAAGGCAACCGATGCTTGACATGACGGCGCGTGATTTCCGACAGGTTGTGGATGTTGATCTCACAGGGCCTTTCATCATGTCAAAAGCTGTTCTTCCTGCGATGATTCAAAAAGGAGGCGGCAAGATTATCAATATTTGCTCCATGATGTCGGAGTTGGGCCGTGAAACTGTTTCGGCTTATGCTGCAGCCAAGGGAGGTCTGAAAATGTTAACCAAAAATATCGCCTCTGAGTATGGCAAATATAATATTCAGTGTAATGGTATCGGTCCTGGATATATTGCTACTGAACAAACACAACCCTTGCGTGAACGTCAAGCTGATGGTGCGCGTCATCCTTTTGATGCCTTTATTATCGCGAAAACACCAGCTGAACGTTGGGGGAAACCGGAGGATTTACAAGGGGCAGCTGTCTTCCTTGCTTCAGAGGCTTCCAACTTTGTCAATGGGCATATCCTATATGTTGATGGCGGAATTCTTGCCTCTATCGGCAAACAACCTGAATAAAGAAAAACGAGGAACAAAGAATGATAAAAATTGAACTGCTTAACAAGGACAAGGAAAATATCTCTGGCAAAATTGACCATGAGAAAGAATATGCACCATTCATGGATCAAGGCAACCAGCTTTGTACACTAGGTATTAAGGAATATGTGTACCAAGTGGGAGACAAGATTCGTGTTACAGTAGATGAAGTTCCAGGATATTATATGGTTCAGCTTGATGAAACTCTTGCGCCATCACTTCTTTATTTTACTCAGGAAGAGTGGTTATACGAAATCCCTTTAGCAGAAAATCTGCGAAAGTCCTCTGTCGACACGGCGTTTAAATCTGCACGTCATAGTTTGACTGTGCGCAAAGCTCGCTCTTTTGAAAGGACAAACTATCAAAATCTTTCTTTTAATGCGCACGATCAAAAAGAGAGCTCCGGCGTGTATCCGCATGCTTCAGCCAATGTCGAGACACGGGACGAGTCGGTCTTTTTCGCAAAAAATGCCATCGATGGTAAATGTGCTAACCTGTCACATGGTTCTTATCCTTTTGCTTCATGGGGGATTAATCAGCAGGCAAATGCGGAATTAACTATTGATTTTGGGCGTAATGTTGAAGTGGATCAACTGAACTTACTTTTCCGCTGTGACTTCCCACACGATAGTTATTGGCAAAGTGTAGAAGTTACATTTTCCAATGGCCATTGTATGACTTTTGACACAGAAAAGCAGACAGAGTTTCAAAACTTTAAATTCCCGACACAGCAGACCACTTTTATCAAGCTGGGGCATTTAAACAAGGTACAGGATGATTCGCCTTTCCCTGCGCTGACCCAAATTGAAGTTTTTGGAAAAAATAAGCCTGTTCAATAAGACCACATCTATCCCTTGCGAAGTCTTGGGATATTTTCATCAGAAAAGAGATAAAATGCTAGAAAAGAAATTAAAAGCTTTAAAATGGGACTCGTATGAAGAGGTCATACATGGTTTCAAACTTATGCTTGAACCGCTCAAAGAAAAAATGAATGGTTCTGGTCATATCGACTTAGGAAACAGTCACGGTGCTATCTATGATGAGGAGACAAGTCAGATGGAAACCTTTAGCCGTTTGGTCTGGGCGATTGGACCTTATCTTTATCAAAATGAAGATGTTTTCCTCAAAGAAGAAATTCATGCTTCCTTTGTTGCGGGAACAGATCCTACAAGCAAGCATTATTTTGGCAAGCTTGCCAACTACGACCAAAAATTTGTCGAAATGGCAGCTTTAGCGACCTGTTTGCTGCTCAATAAGGAGACCATCTGGCAAGACTTTAGTGCGCAAGAAAAAGAAAATATAGCCCGCTGGCTCCTCCAAATCAATGAACGCAAAATCCCGAAAAATAACTGGCGTTTTTTCCGTATTCTGGTCAATGTCACCATGAAAAACTTGGAGATGCCTTATTCTCAAGAAATAATCGATCAAGAGTTCGCCTTCATTGATAGTTGCTATCAAGGGAAGGGCTGGTATTATGACGGTAAGGAAAGTCAGGTGGATTATTATATTCCTTGGGCCTTTCATTACTATAGCTTGCTCATTTCAAAATTTTTAGATACTCATGAAGATGCTGAACGGCTTAAAAAGATTAGGGAAAGAGCAACTTTATTTGCACAGGATTACCAGTATTGGTTTGACCGCAAAGGACGAGCGGTGCCTTTTGGACGAAGTTTGACATATCGTTTTGCACAGGGCGCTTTTTGGTCAGCCTTAGTTTTTGCGGATTTGGAAGCCTTGCCTTGGGCAAAGGTTAAAGCGCTCTTTTCAACTCATATGCAAGCCTGGTTTCGTGAAGCAATTTTTACAGCTAGTGGTATCTTAAATGTTGGTTATGCCTATCCCAATCTCAATATGGCCGAAAACTATAACGCAGCAGGCTCGCCTTACTGGGCGTTTAAGGTATTTTTACTCTTAGCAGTTGACCGTCAACACCCCTTCTGGAAAGCCGAAAAACAATTGCCGCACCTGTCGCGTCAGCGGATGGCTTCTAAAGAAATGCGCGCCTTGATTGAGCACAGCGCCCATTCGGAGCAGGTTATGTTTTATCCAGCTGGGCAGTTTATCGAAAATCAGAGTCATGCACCAGCCAAATATGGCAAGTTTGTTTATTCGACGCAGTTTGGTTTTAGTGTACCCAAGGGCGCTTATTTTTACGCCGAAGGTGCCTTTGATAACACTTTAGCGTTGAGTGAAGATGGGCTATATTTTCGAGCACATGCTCAGGACGATGCCTTTGAAATCGTTGAAGATCGTGTGGTGCATTACTGGTCGCCAATGCCAGGTGTCCACATCAAAAGTACCATTATCCCTTTAGGTCAAGCGCATCTGCGTATCCACGATATCCAAACGGAAAAAGTACTTTTTGTGGCAGAAGGGGGTTTTTCCACAACGATTGAGGCTAGCTCAACTTTTTCTGATCATAAATTTGCTCAAATAGACACGCCATTGGGGAGAAGTAGTATCAGAGCGCTTAAAGGCTATGACGATGCAGACATTGTTCGGCCAGAAGTGAATACCAATGTGCTGTATCCACGGAGTATTTTTCCTTGTCTTCAGGGAAAGATTGAGCCCGGCCAGCACCGCTTGATAAGTCTGATCACTGGAGCAATGACAGCAGAGCAAGATTCAAAATGGCGCACGACAAGTGAAAAATAACTTTTTTCTTATTATTTTTTTCAAAGTATCGTATAATAAGGGCATATGACTAAAAAAGTAACGATCAACGATATCGCAAAATTAACTGGGGTATCAAAATCAACCATATCCAATTTTTTAAATGGTAAATTTGCAGGGATGTCAGAAGAGACACGGCAACGGATTCAAGATAAAATTGAAGAACTCGACTATCGTCCGAATCGTCAAGCGCGTGCTTTAAAGTCCAGTTATTCTTCACTCATCGGGATTTTAGTGACCGACATTTCCAACCTTTATACCTCACGTTTATTAAAAGGGATGATGGAAAGATTGCAAAATACTAAGTACCATACGCTTATCATGAACTCGGACCTGGATGAAGAGTATGAACAATACAATATTGAAAAATTATTAGACGAGAAAGTTGACGGCATTATTCTTCAACCTCTGAAAGCTGCAGCGGCCGATTACAAGACGATTGATTCAGACTTGCCTTTAGTCCAAGTCGACCGTTACCTTCACCCCCTTATTTGGCCAGCTGTTATCTCTGATAACGCTGAGCAATCCAAAGTATTGGCTGAAAAGATTGTCAAAGAAGGATATCAAAGAATTGTCATCTTAACTCCGCCAATGCAGAATTCTTCAACCCGTCTAAAACGCTATGAAGGAATTACCGAAGCAATAAAAGAGACAGAAATTGAACTGGAAGAAGTATTTACTGAAGAGGTTAAAGATCTCTTTACAAGTGATCCAATGCTTTGGGAAAAGATCGAGCCTTTCTGTAGAGACGATAAAAAGACAGTCCTCTATGCTTTCAATGGCGGTCTTCTTTATGGAGCTATTAAAATCCTAAAAGATAAGCAAATTGCTGTGCCAGAACAAGTGGGAGTGGTTGGTTATGATGACGGAGCTCTGGGCGAACTTATTAGCCCAGGACTGACTGCTATCGTTCAGGATCCCGTAAAGATAGGTTACACAGCTGCGGATCTTTTGGTCAAAAATATCGAAGCCAAGGCACAAAAAGCAGAACTTACAGTTGTGGACTCCGATCTAAAAATCAGACATTCACTATAAAAATACCAAGGGAAAAACATCCTTTGGTATTTTTTTATTTTTTATACTTGACAAAACAACTGAAAGCGAATACAATAGATGTTAGTAAATCGGTTTAGTAAATCGGTTCATCAATTTTATAACAGACAAATAAAAAAGGAGCATCAGATGAACAATCAAACAATGGATACCCGTTACACACACTCACCCAAGGATATTGCGCAATTTACAACGCAAGAGCTACGCGAAGAATTTGCAGTAGAAACCATCTTCGAACCTAACTTTATACATTTGGTTTATTCGCACAATGACCGCTTGATTTTTGGCGGAGTTGAGCCGACAGAAGAACCTTTGGAAATCGTCTTAGACAAGGTACTTGGTGTGGAGTACTTCTTAGAACGCCGTGAACTTGGCATTATCAATATCGGTGGGGATGGAAGTATCATTATCGAAGGTCAAGAAGATGAAGTGCTTCATCGTGATGGCTACTATATCGGCAAGGGTACAAAGGAAGTTATCTTTAAATCAAAAGATCCTAAAAATCCTGCTAAATTTTATGTAGCTTCTGCTCCAGCGCACCAAAAATATCCGAATAAAAAAATTGCTTTAGCAAACATTAACCCCTTGACACCTGGGGATGATGAGCACATGAACAAACGTAAAATCAACCAATACGTTCATCCAAACCAAGTCGAATCATGCCAACTTCAAATGGGCTTAACCTCTCTCGCACCAGGCTCTGCTTGGAACACAATGCCATGTCATACACATGAACGTCGTATGGAAGCTTACCTTTACTTTGAGCTACCAGAAGACAATGCGATTTTCCACTTCATGGGCAAACCAGCTGAAACAAAACACTTGGTACTCCAAAATGAACAAGCGGCAATCAGCCCAAGTTGGTCGATTCATACAGGTGTGGCCACAAGTAATTACTCCTTTGATATCTGGGCAATGTGTGGTGAGAATATCACTTATGACGATATGGATATCGTTCCAATGAATGAACTTAAATAATAAAAAATAAACGAAAAAGAAAGAGAAAATTATGACTGAGAATATTTTAAAGACCTTTTCACTCGAAGGGAAAATCGCCCTTGTCACAGGAGCGACTTACGGTATCGGCTTTGCCCTAGCATCAAGCTACGCTAAAGCTGGAGCAACAATTGTATTTAATGACATCAACCAAGAAGCAGTTGATCGTGGCATGGCAGCTTATCAAGAAGCAGGCATTACAGCGCATGGATATGTTTGTGATGTGACAGATGAAGCAGGAATTAATGCAATGGTTGAGCAAATTGAAAAGGAAGTGGGCATCATTGATATCTTGGTTAACAATGCCGGTATTATCAAACGTACACCGATGATTGAAATGTCAGCCGCAGATTTCCGTCAAGTGATTGATATTGATTTGAACGGACCATTTATCGTTTCTAAAGCTGTTATTCCGGGTATGATGAAAAAAGGTGGCGGTAAAATTATCAACATCTGTTCAATGATGTCAGAGCTTGGGCGTGAAACAGTTTCAGCCTATGCAGCTGCTAAAGGTGGATTGAAAATGCTGACGAAGAATATTGCTTCTGAGTATGGCAAATATAATATCCAATGTAACGGTATTGGCCCAGGCTACATTGCGACACCACAAACAGCGCCTTTACGTGAGTTACAAGAAGATGGTTCACGTCATCCTTTTGATTCTTTTATCATTGCTAAAACGCCAGCAGAGCGTTGGGGGGAAGCAGATGATCTTGAAGGTCCAGCAGTCTTCTTGGCGTCGAAGGCTTCTGACTTTGTCAACGGTCATATTCTCTATGTAGATGGCGGAATCTTAGCCTACATTGGTAAGCAACCATAAAATAAAGAGCTGAACCTTGGAGAAAGAATTATGCCAAAATTTATAACAATAGGTGAGCCTCTGGTCGTGATGGCCTCACAAGATGTGGATGTTAGCTTAGATGAAGCAGTACATTTTAAGAAATATCTGGCAGGCGCAGAATTTAATGTTGCACTTGGTATAAATCGTCTTGAACACAGTGTCGGCTATATTTCAAAAGTCGGCTCAGATACATTTGGACGTTTTATTGCTGAAGCTGCGCAAGAGGCTGGTCTTGATACGCGTAATTTAATTTATGATGAAAACCTCCTGACAGGCGTTTATCTAAAGCAGTGTGTCAGCAAGGGCGATCCTGCTACATCTTATTTCAGAAAAAATTCAGCCGCTTCTAATTTGAAGTTAGAAGATATCGATATGTCTGCTTTGAAAGATGTTCAAGTGGCACATCTTTCAGGAATATTTGCAGCCCTATCT
The DNA here is from genome assembly GCF_029024465.1 of Lactococcus garvieae subsp. garvieae. Taxonomy (NCBI): domain Bacteria; kingdom Bacillati; phylum Bacillota; class Bacilli; order Lactobacillales; family Streptococcaceae; genus Lactococcus; species Lactococcus garvieae. The sequence goes on along the minus strand of NZ_CP118950.1, from coordinate 1,383,572 downwards.
GACACAGCTCTTCAAACCTTTAAAGCTTTTAATGATAAACTCAATGAAAATAAAGTCTTGACTGTCTTTGATCCTAATCTTCGTCCAGCGCTCTGGAAAAATCAAGAGGAAATGATCTCCACACTTAATGAATTAGCTAAAAAGAGTCAGATTATCCTTCCAGGTATCAATGAAGGAAAGATTCTTATGGGTTCAAGTGACCCAGAAGAAATTGCTGATTTTTATTTAAAGCAAAGTGATTTAACGACAAGCGTTGTGGTGAAGCTAGGATCAGAAGGTGCTTATGTTAAGATAAAATCTGGACAAGCCTATACAGTTCCTGGGTTTAAAGTTACCAATGTAATAGATACAGTGGGCGCAGGAGATGGCTTTGCTGTTGGTTTAGAGTCAGCTTTGCTCGAAGGAAAGAGCTTGAAAGTAGCAGTGCATAGAGCGTGTGCTATTGGGGCTTTGGCAGTTCAAAGTGCAGGGGATAGTGAAGGTTATCCGACACGTCAGGAACTTATGGACTTTTATAAGAGTCGGAATTATCAAGGAGATTTATAATGCAAAGAGCAGAATTATTGGAAAAGGTGATTAAGTCGGGCGTTGTTTCAGTGGTACGCGCAGATAGTGCCGAAGATGCCGTCAAAATAGTAGAAGCAGTTGTAGACGGTGGGATTAAAAGTATTGAGCTGACTTACTCAGTGCCGCGTGCAAATGATGTCATTGCCGATCTTGTGGCAAGATATGCTGATACAGACGTCGTGATTGGTGCGGGTACAGTTTTAGAACCAACTTCAGCACGTTTGGCAATTATTGCCGGTGCTCAATTTATTGTGAGTCCAACTTTTAATAAAGAAGTTGCTAAAATCTGTAACCTATATCAAATCCCTTATATTCCAGGAGTGATGACCCCATTAGAAGCACAGACAGCGATGGAATATGGATCAGAACTCATCAAGCTTTTCCCAGGAGATATTGCAGGAGCTGCGATGATTAAGGACCTCAAAGGCCCATTCCCTTACATCAATGTGATGCCATCTGGTGGTGTTAATGAATCAAATGTGGCAGAGTGGTTTAAAGTCGGAGCGACTGCTGTAAGTGCAGGAGGTGGTGTGACAGCACCGGCCTTAACGGGTGATTTTGCTGCTGTTAAATCAAATGCTGAGAAGTTTATGAGCGCTTATAGATCAGTTCACGAAAAATAATCTCCTAAAGTAAATAATGAAAAATTTTCCCAAAAAAGCTTATATCTGGTGATATAAGCTTTTTGAATTCTTATTTTCTGTAATAGGTGGGAAGATGACCATAATGCTCTTTAAACAAACGGTAGAAGTATGACTTGTTATTTATACCGACTTGCTCACAAATGTCACTAATGGAATCGCTGCTTGTTTGAATGAAAAGAAGTGCTCGTTTCATACGTTCATCGACCAAATGTTCTGTGAAAGTATGGCCAGTCTTTTTCTTGATTAAGTTGGACAGGTAGTTTTTATTATAATGCAGTCGGTTGGCTAACTGCTCCAGTGTAATTTCAAAGTATTCCTCTGAAATGAGTTGAAGTGTTTTTGCAATAATATGATTTTCAGCTCGGTCTTTTTGCGGGTGGTTCAACTCATAAGGTGTATTACCAATAAGTTCCATAAACAAGATGGGTATCATGAATTTCATGATCTCATTTGAGAAATAGCTGCCCGTATAAAACTTATTGATCAATTGATGAATAATAACTTCGACGTTCTCATTACAGCTGGTCTCAAACTTGATGTAGTTTCCCTTAGAATGTGTGGACAACTCATTCATAAGAAAATTGAATAAGGTGTTATTTTCTAGGCCTAAATTATTTATCCAGTTAATATCAAAGGATTTATGAGGAAAGATAATATTAATTAAAATATCATTTTGCCCAAGTGCTTTTATGGAATGACGGCAGTTGGGATCTAGAAGAATGAGGTCGCCCTTATTTAAAATTATTTCTTTACCATTGAGCTTTTGATGACAGCTTCCACTTAGCATATAGTTGGAGGGGGGTCAAATAATTCCCTCCTTAACCAAATCACAGCTAATACTTGCAACCTTACTGTTGAGGCAGGCCCAGGCGAAGCAACTGCTGTAGGGAATTTAATGGTACAGATGATAGCGACAGAAGGCTATAATAATCTTGCAGCTGCGCGTGAAGATATTCGGAATAGTTCTGTACTTAAGCTATTTCAACCGCAACATACTCGAAAAGAGTATGAAGCAGTTGAGAAATATAAAAAAATGACGAGAGGATAAATGGAAAACAAAATGTCAGAAGTAAAAAAACGTTACGAAGAAGCAAAAAAAAGATATGCCGCTATAGGTGTAAATACAGACGAGGCCATAAAGAAGATGGCAGATGTGAAAATTTCGATACATTGTTGGCAGGGAGATGATGTGAAAGGGTTTCTAACGCCTCAAGGAGAACTCACAGGAGGAATCATGTCTACGGGGGACTATCCTGGGGCAGCACATACACCAGATGAACTTCGTCAGGATTTGGAGAAAGCTTACTCTCTCATCCCTGGTAAACACAAGCTTAATCTTCATGCTATTTATCTCGATACAGATGAAGAAGTTGATTTGAATCAAATTGAACCAAAGCATTTTAAAAAATGGGTGGAATGGGCAAAAAAACAAGGTATTGGCCTAGATTTCAATCCTACTCATTTCTCTCATCCAATGATGAAAGATGGTATGACCCTTTCTCATCCCGATAAAGAAGTACGTGATTACTGGATTGAACATGGCAAACGCAGTCGTAAAATTGCGGAATACATGGGGAAAGAAACAGGTCAAACATGTATTAATAATTTCTGGATGCCCGATGGAATGAAAGATAATCCTATAGACCGTTACACACCACGTAAACGCATGATGGAAGCTTTAGATGAAATTTTTGAAGAAAAATTAGACGAAGAATACACAATGGAAGCCGTCGAAAGTAAATTATTTGGACTCGGTGCAGAGGCTTACACTGTAGGCTCGCATGAGTTTTATATGGGCTACGGCCTCACGCGCAATAAGCTTATTTGTCTTGATGCTGGTCATTTTCATCCAACAGAAGTAATTTCAAATAAACTTTCTTCGCTTGCCCTCTTTTCTAAAGGGATTATGCTTCATGTCTCACGGCCCGTGCGTTGGGACTCAGACCACGTTGTTCTTATGGATGATGAACTCCAAGATATCGCAAAAGAGCTTGTTCGCAATGATCTTTTATCTCGCACAAATATCGGCTTAGACTTTTTTGATGCAACGATTAATCGTATTGCGGCTTGGGTTATCGGCACGCGTAATACACAAAAAGCCATGCTCAAAGCCATGCTTGAACCCATTCAAGATTTGAAAGAGATGGAGCTTGAATTTGATTTTACTAAACGTACGGCCTACACAGAAGAGTTGAAAGATTTTCCTTATGCCGATGTCTGGAATTACTTCTGTGAGCAAAATGGTGTACCTGTTGGTTTAGACTGGTTAGAAGAGGTTCGCAATTACGAAGAAGAAGTCTTGATGAAACGTAAATAATAGGAGAGAAAAGTGAAAAAGTTAGATATTTTAACAGCACCTTTTGTGCAAGAAGTAATGAAAACAAGTGCGAATCTTTATCGATTAGGTTGGGATGAACGTAATGGTGGGAATATTTCTTACTTGCTAGATGAGGATTGGATTACCCCTTTTCTAGACGTAGCACAAGTGATACGTGAAATTCCGATAAAGTTTGATGCTAGCAAATTAGCGGGTCGTTATTTTGCCGTGACAGGATCTGGAAAATATTTTAAAAATATTCAAGACTTTCCTGCAGAAAATATGGGAATTATCCGTATATCTGACTCAGGTAATACAGTAGAATTACTCTGGGGACTCGAGAATGATGCTCTTCCTACAAGCGAGTTACCTAGCCATTTCATGAGTCATATTGCACGGCTAGAAGTTGACCCTGAAAACCGGATTATCATGCACAATCATGCGACGCATCTTTTGGCAATGACATTTACACATGAACTGAATGAACGTACTTTTACAAGAACTTTATGGCAGATGTGTACAGAATGTCTAGTTGTTTTTCCTGAAGGTCTATCTATTATCCCGTGGCTTATCCCAGGATCAAATGAAATTGGGGAAGCGACAGCAAGTAAAATGAAAGAAACCCGTCTAGTCGTCTGGCCACAGCATGGTATCTATGGCGCAGGTCGTGATATGGATGAGACATTTGGCTTGATTGAAACGGCAGAAAAGGCTGCACAAGTCTACACCTATGTTCAAGCACAGGGAGGAGTTAGACAGACTCTAGAAGATGAAAATTGGACTAATGTCAAATAATTGGACATAAAATGAGCTATATTTTCTTAAAATATTTTTCTTCCTTCTGATTTGGAGTTAAACCATTGTTGGCAGAATGAGGATTATAGTTGTTGTAGAATTGTTCGATGTATTCAAAGCAAGAGAGTTGAACCTCTTGAATGGTGTGATAAGTTCTTCGATTAATTTCTCTTTGTTTAAGGTACTTGAAAAAGACCTCAGTTACGGCATTATCATAAGGATACCCAGGTTTAGAGTAAGAAGCAAGTAACTGATGCTCATCTAATATTTTTCTAAAGGAAGCTGATTTAAATTGACTCCCTTGATCTGAATGAAAAATAATTGGTTCCTTAGGTTTTCTCTTATTTATAGCCATCTCTAGGGTGTCACAAGCAAGTTTAGCATCAATCTTATCACTTACTTTCCAAGCGATGCATTTTCTAGAGTAGAGGTCAAGAATGGCGCAGAGATAAACGTGACGCTTAGGTCCTATAGAAATATAAGTGAAATCAGTTGTCCAAACTTGATTCGGGGACTTCGGATTAAATTCTTGTTTAAGGAGATTATCAGAAGAAAATGCAGGAGAGTGTTTTGATTTAACCCGAGGTTTAATGGTCGACATTTTAGGGAGTGTCATAGACTTGAGAAGTCGTAAGATACGGCCTTCAGAAATATTAACGCCATAATCACGCAGAAGAATGATTTTAAAAGCTCTCGTTCCAATTCTTTTCTTAGCTTTCATATAAATCTCAAGGAGTAATTTTCTCAAGCGTTGATTTTCTATTTCACGCTTCGAAGGCTTCTTGTTAATGAAGTTATAGTAGGTGGAACGATTGACATGTAAAACACGACAGAGCATAACTGTCGTGTGTTCAAATCGGAGTCTATAGACTGCTTTTAATCTCACTTGGAGTTTTGCATGAATATGGCACTCGCTTTTTTTAAGATCAGATTTTCTTCCTCAAGTTGTGCATTCCTTTTTTGTAATTCTTGAATCTGTTTGGCAGTCAACACCGTATTATCTTCAAGACGAACTTGAGAGTACTGCTTAATCCATTTTGCAAGAGCAGAGACGGAGACGCCATAGTCTCTACAGAGTTCGGATTGAGTTTTACCTGTTTGATAGAGGTTGACGAGAGATTGTTTGAATTCCTCGTCGTAACGTTTAAAGCCTGACATAAAAGTCCTTTCATTTTTGTGTCTTCTTAGACAGATTATAACACACATATTTGTGTCTACTTTTATAGTATAGCTCCAAATCTTCAACGTCTTGCAGATGCTTTTGGTGTAACCCCACATGAAGGGTATTTAGATATTTAAGAGGAATAGAATGATAAAAAAAGCGGTGAAAATGCAACTTTTAAAAGGATGTGAAAAAGAATATCAAAAGAGGCATGATGAAATTTGGCCGGAGATGGTTGAGATGTTAAAAATTCACGGCGTAATTTCTTATTCAATTTTTCTTGATCCTTCTACATGTGCATTATATGCTTATTTAGAAATTGAGGATGAAGAGAGATGGTTGAAAACTTCAAAAACAGTAGTGAATAAAAAATGGTGGGATTTTATGTCTGATATTATGGATACAAACTATGATAATAGCCCTTCATCTGTTGAGCTACTAAAAATTTTTGAGTTAGAACATTGAAAATAAAGTTTAATTATCTCTATCATTGTATTTCAAAATATTCTATAGACCATAAACGAATCAAAATTTTGACAACTTATGAAATGATTTTTATTAATTTTTTTGAAAAAAGTACATTAAAACTCATATAATATTATATGAGTTTTAATGTATCTTAGAATGAGTTTCTTTCTGTTTTATAATATTATAATAGAGAAATTATATTATTTAATATCAACGCTTGAAATAAAATACGGTACTCTTTAGTTTATCCAAATATTAAATTAGAAGTTCTATTTTCAAGTCAATATGATGCACATTGATACAGTGAAACAATTTGACTCAAAATATAATTTCTTATCTTGACTAATACAACGTACTAGAATACCTAAAACTTAAGAAGAATATATTATTATAACTTTTACTAATAAGATTATCAAACGGATCAACTCACTCGCCCCGCATAAACATAATATTCCTCAACATCCTCCTCGGAAACTTCCCCATCATTACTCCAGGAGAAGCGCCGTGATGCGATTCTTTTTAAGCCTTTTTTCTCGTAAAAAGGATAATTTGAATAGCTGTCTGTCAGGAGGAAGAAGGTTTTTGCCTTATTTTCCTTCAAGTAATCAAGGAAAAGTTGATAGAGTTTGCTGCCAAGACCTAAGCCTTTATAGTGCTCATTTAAGATTAAAAGGTTTAAGGCAGCATCAAATGTTTGCTTGTTTTGCTGTATGAGTTCCTCATTGAGCTTTAGGGTTTCCAAGTAAAAGTCAAAAACGGTTTCGGGTTTCCCTTGGTTGATTATTAAACTCAGAGCTTCAAGTTGGCGGTACCTTATCCGACTTTTAGGAAGCAGATCAGGAGTGAGGGCGGCAGCGACAATACCGATAATTTTTCCTTTATCTTTAGCGACAAAAATCTTTGTAGAGGTCAAGAGGATTGTTTCAAGAAAAAAGTCAGCCATAGGCAAGACATGTTCTTGTTTATTCCACTCTTGATAAGCCCACGTGTCAATAATCAATTGATTGATATCCGCAAGTTCGGCTTCATTTATATCCACCAATTCTGTAAATACTAAGTTGTCTTTATCCATATCTTTTTTCCACAATAGCGTTCGTTACGGTGACTTGTGCCACTAAAATCTCTTGCGCATCTGTAAACTTCATCTCCCAAACATGGGTGCGCCCACCTTTGTGCAGAAGAAGTCCCTGCGCAAAGAGCATTCCAGCTGCTTTAGTTGGGTTCAAATGATTGCCATTGACCGCTTGGCCGACAGCAAAATGTTTATCGTCAAGCAAGAGATTACTTGCCATACCAGCAGCAACCTCAGCAAAGGCCAGCGTTGCGCCACCATTTAAGAAACCTTGAGGTTGCGCGTGAAAGGCCTCTAAGGGCATTTGAGCAGTAAAACCTGTTGGGGTTAAAGTTAGCTTTTGAATACCCAGTTGTTCAATCAAAGTCATGTAAAAATCTCCTTTTTCACAGTGTAATGCTCAAGTGCTGTCTGATTGATAGCCACACCCAAGCCCTTGCCACGTGGTCTCTTCATCTTGCCTTCAATAAATTTAATCTCTGGCAAGATCAAATCTTCAGGAAAATAATAGGACGAATCTGATAAATCCCCGGGCATGGCATTGTCGCTTAAAGTGGCCAGTTGTGTATGCAATATCTTGGAAATACCACTTTCGACCATGCTGCCAATCCAGAAAGAGATGTTATTTTTCCGGCAAAAGGCGATGGCTTCTTTTGTTTGATAAAGTCCACCTAAGCGGCCAATTTTGATATTGTGCATGGTCTTTCCCTTAAGTTGAGAAAGGGCCTGTAAATCACTCCAACTTTGGATATTTTCGTCAAAACAGAGAGGTGTTGAAAGCTGCGGAAGAATGTTTTTATAGTCTTCGAGAGTATCGGTAGCAAAAGGTTCCTCAATGCAGACAAGACCAAATTGATCGAGCTTTGTCAATGCTTCAATATTTTCAAGCGTATAAGAACGGTTGGCATCAACAGCCCATTGGAGGTGAGGATAATGCTTGACGGCGTATTGGACGCGCTCAAAACCATCTGCGGGTTTAATTTTAAGCTTTATTCTTTCCACACCTTGAGCGACTAATTCATCGATTTTTCTAGGAAGCTGTTCAAAAGGAACATCTCCCAAGACGGCACCACGGGATAAAGTGTCTGCTAAGGGCTCAGGAAAAAGGGCAGCGATTGTATTTTCATCCTTGGATTTGTAATAAAGATCCACCAAGGCATTTTCCAAACCTGCCATTGCCATCGGCAAGGGCTGCTCAAAAAATTGGTGAATGTCAAAGGGATGTGTAAAGTGTGTCGTCATTACTTTTGGAATGTAAGTCTGCGCTAAGGATTTCCATGAGCTTTCAAAAGTTTCTTGCGTGTAGAAAGGTGTAGTAAAGCTTACGCATTCGCCATATCCACGCTGGCCGTTTTCGTCTTCAGCAATGATAATGATGGTGTCCCGCAGTTTCAGCTCACCTTTGGCTGTCTTGAAGTTAAACTTCATCGGGAGTTGGACGTGATTCAAACTGATAGATTTAAGCTTCATTTTTTAAATTTTTCCTAAGGATTTTGCCTGAGGCATTTTTGGGGAGGGCGTTCATTTTGATAATCTGGCGCGGAAGTTTATACTTGGCCAGACGCTGGCTCAAAAAGTTTGTAATTTCTTGGGCATCAGGCCTACCTGCGTAGAAAAGAAGTGGCACTTGGCCCCAAGTTTCATCTTCTTGTGGGACAAGCGCACATTCGACAACACCCTCTAAGCTATAGAGTAAATCCTCAATCTCTTTGGGATAAATATTTTCTCCGCCTGAGATGATGATGTCTTTACGGCGATTGAGAATGTAAAGGAAATTGTCTTCATCAAGATAGCCAATATCACCTGTGTTGAAAAGTTGAATATCCTCTTGATTAAGATAGCCTTTCATGAGCATTGGCGATTTTAGATGTATTTCGCCCGCCTGAGTGGTATCAGGATTTAAAATTTCAATCTCTACGCCAGGAAGTGCTTGACCGACAGAAGTCAGCTTGTCCGGATGTTCCAAAATGTTGAAGGTGACAGATTGGGAAAAAGTTTCAGTCATCCCGTAAGTCTTGTAGACAGGTAAGCCTTGTGCAAAACATGCCTGTATCAAAGGTTGCGGAATAAATTCGCCCCCTAATAAGAGGACACGTAAACTTTCGGCAGCAATTTTATCATGAACACGTTTAAGCATGGTCGGTACCATAGAAACCATATTTACCGAGCTGTTATTCATTAGTTTGATCAACTCTTCCTCATCGAAAGAAGCACGTATGGTGGCCTGAGTGGCATTATAGAGACTGCGCATGATAATGGAGAGACCACTGACATGAAACATGGGGAGGACCACAAGCCAGTTGTCCTCGGGAAGGACGCCCATGGTTGCTGCAGAAGCAGCAACATGTGCCGTAAGCATTTTCCAAGTGATAGGCACAGATTTGAACTTTCCAGTTGTTGCACTGGTGTTCATAATCACAGCAATTTTCTCTGGCGCTGGCTGCCAATTGAGCACAGCTGTACGGGTTTCTAAAGAATGGATGTCAGAAAAAGACAAGTCTGCCGGGTAGGTTTGCTGATCCGAAGCAATCAGCAGTGCCACATCGAGTTCAGTCAGTTGCTCTTGGATTTCATTGGCTGTAAGATGCGTATTGAGCAGGAGGACTTCCTTATCCAAAGCCAATAGCGCAAAGAGCACAATGGCCATTTCTGGCGAATTTTCTGAAAGAAGAGCTAGGCGGTTGTGCCTAGCTGTTTCTTTGTTTAAATGTTGGGCTGTCTGAACAGTTTTATCGTAGACTTCTTTAAAAGTCAGCTGATTTAAGAAAAGTTTATTTGGCGATTTTTCAGCCTGTTCTTTTAACCATTTCATGGCTTATGGGAATTTAGGAAATTGGTCAAAGTCAGGTTTGCGTTTTTCTTTGAAAGCATCGCGCCCTTCCTTGGCTTCGTCACTGAGGTAGTACATGAGCGTTGCATCACCAGCAAATTGTTGCAAGCCAGCAAGTCCATCAGTTGCCGCATTCATTGAGCCTTTAAGCATACGAAGTGCCATTGGTGACAAGGCAAGCATTTCTTCGGCCCATTTAACTGTTTCCTCTTCAAGTTGATCAAAAGGTACCACAGTGTTTACCATGCCCATATCCATTGCTTCTTGCGCAGTATATTGACGGCAGAGGAACCAGATTTCACGTGCTTTCTTTTGGCCAACCATAGCAGCCAAGAGGCCTGCACCATAACCGGCATCAAAAGAACCTACACGTGGTCCTGTTTGACCAAACTTAGCATTTTCAGAAGCAATCGTTAAATCACAAACGATGTGGAGAACGTGTCCGCCACCGATAGCAAAACCATTGACCATCGCAATAACAGGTTTTGGTGTGATACGGATCAAGTGTTGCAAGTCTAAAACGTTAAGACGAGGAATTTGATCTTCACCAACATAACCACCGTCTCCACGTACTTTTTGGTCGCCGCCAGAACAGAAAGCTTCCTTGTCTTCGCCTTGACCATGATTAGCACCTGTCAAAACAATGACACCAATCGAAGTGTCGTCACGCGCTACAGTAAAGGCATCAATAAGTTCCACCACTGTTTTAGGGCGAAATGCATTACGTACTTCAGGACGATTGATCGTAATTTTTGCAATACCGTTATAAGTTTCGTAAATGACATCTTCGTACTTGCGGTCTAAAGCAAGCCAGTTATATTTTGACATAGTTTGTCTCCTTTTTTTGTTTATTTATTCATTATAGCATGGCTGAGTCATGCAAATGTGTCTTTAAGATTAAATTAAAATGCTGCGGCAGTTCAAGATGCACATTATGCCCTGCGTCTTCCACAATCAGGCTTTGCGATTTTGAATAAGTACCGATTTGTTCAGCAATTTGTTTATATTTTTGATCCAGAGCACCCGTGATATAAAGGAGTGGCAGCTTTAAATCTTGGAGTTTCTCTGAGATGTCTGGAAGCTTTCCTTGCCCTGTAGCACGTAAAGTTTGGGCCAGAGCATGAGGCGCATTTTGTGCGCGGCTGGACCAGATTTTATGTTGCTCTTCCTGAGGAAGGTTTTGCTGACTTTGGAAGATTGGGAGCGCCCCCCAATAATTGGCGAACCAGACAGCACCATTTTTCTCGATGTGTTCAGCCAAGCGAAGATCAGCTTGTAGACGTTTTTCACGTTGTTTAATGTCAGCTATGCCAGGGGCAGCGGATTCGATAATGAGTTGTTCGATGGGCTGCTCGGGAAAGTTGAGTGCAAATTGCAGTGCAATCCGACCGCCCATGGAATAACCCAGTAAGCTATAACTTTTTTCTTGAAAGAGGCTTTGTATGATTTGCCTAAGCTGTTCACAAATGCTTTCCAAAGTGTAAGGCTCAAGTTGTTCCGGTTTGCTAGACTTTCCATGTCCCACAAGATCTAAAGCAAAGATTTGGTAGCCAGGTATATCTAAATTTTCCCAAGTCGCAGCAGACTGGCTAAAACCATGTAAGGCTAAAACTGGCTCGCCCTGACCGTGTATCCTGACATGAAAGTGAAGTAAATCAATCTGGATGTATTTATCTTCAAATAGCATAAGTCGTATATTTTTTGTGCAAGTCTAAGCTCACGTCCTTGTCCGTTTTAATTTCCAACAGATGAATACCTTTTCGAGTAAAGCTTTGACTGAATTGTTTTTCAAAGTCTTGATAATCTTCCACGAGATGATAATCCAAGCCCACCAACTGGGCTAAACCACCAAAATCCAAACCGTGTGGCGTTGAGAACAGATAGTCAAAATGCGGTTGCCCCTTTTGTGCCAGATGGTGGAAAATTCCGCCACCATCATTGTTGAAAAGGACGATGGTTAAGTTGAGCTGATGCGTTTTACCTACGATTAAGCCATTGATATCGTGAAGCATGGAGAGATCACCGGTCAAGAGGACCGTTGGCTGTCCGCCTGTAGCGATACCTAAGGCAGTTGATTCTTGTCCGTCAATACCATTCGTGCCACGATTCCCTAAAAGACGAACATTGGCTTTGCGACTGCGCCAAAAGTAATCCACATCGCGTATGGCCATTGAGTTAGAAATAAGAAGTTGTGCATGCTCAGGGAGCATGTTTTGCAGACTTTGAACATAACGCCCTTCAAAAGGTGCAGTCTCATCTTTAACTGTATCGAGTTTTTGGCGCATGATATGCTGATAGTTTTGCCACTGCTTGAGTGCTGTTTTACCAGCAGTTGAAGGTTGAGCTGCTGCGCAAAAAAGTGCCACATCAGCTTGGATAACCTGTGTCGTAGTTTGACTCGGGTTGCGGTATTCAAGCGCCGGATCGACTTGGATATATTCTGCCTGAGAATTGTGAGCAATTAATTGTAAAACGCGTTTCGATACAGGGATTTGACCAAACTGAAGGAAACAGTCAACTTTAAGTGTGCTGAGGATCTCTGGCTGTGTGAGAAAAGCGTCATAAGCATCAATAATATTGGGATGACTAAAATTACGCAAATTAGACAAAGGATCCGCTAAAATAGGTGCCTGAATCTTTTCTGAAAGGTCTAAAAGTGCTTTTTGATAATCCGAGTTACTATCGGGTCCTGCGAGAATGAGCACATTGCCACTTAACTCAGGAACAAACTGCGGCTGCATTTTCCCTTGACTGAGAGAGAAAGGCGCGCGGCCTTTTTGGTAATGTTCCGAGTTCAGTTCTGGAATCAAAGGCTCACTGATAGGCACATTTATTTGCACGGCAGCAGCAGGAGTATGAGTAGATGCCATATAGGCACGTTGTGCGACCTTACGTGGATAAGTCCAGAAATTATGAGCATTGGGGTGAGCTAACTCTTCATAATGGTTAACAAATTTACCAAAGTAATCCGCCTGGTTCACGGTTTGTGCAGCGCCCACAAATTGCAAGTCATTGGGCCGATCCGCGGTCAAAATAATGAGAGGGACACGACTGTGTTTCGCTTCAGTAATGGCGGGGAGATAGTGAGCAGCAGCAGAACCAGAAGTACAGATAAGAACCACTGGACGTTGTTGAGCTTTCGCTATACCAAGGGCAAAAAAGGCAGCTGAGCGTTCATCAATGTTGACGTAAGTGTCATATTTGCCGTACTCTTCAAAAAGCATGGCAAGAGCAGTTGAACGTGACCCCGGGCTAAATACAGCTTCACGTACGCCTAGATTGAAAAATTCATCAACAAGTGGTGCTAAATATTCATTGTTCATTTTTAAAGTGCCTCGAGTATTGTTTTTAATTTTATCTTTGTTTCATCAAATTCGGCTTGACAGTCTGAAGCGGAAACAATGCCACAACCGGCATAAGCGTAGCAGGTTTTACCATCAAATAGTGCGGAACGAATAGCAACAATGAGGGTTCCATCTCCTTGAGCATCGATCAACCCTAAAGGTGCCGCATAAAGTCCGCGTTCGTGTTTTTCATTGACACGGAGGAAATCCAGTGCCGCTTTACTAGGCTGTCCGCCCAGTGCGGGTGTAGGATGAAGGTGCTTGGCCCAGTCGATTAGAGAATTGGAGGTGTCAATCGTCGATAAGAGTGTACGAAGATGATACACATTCTTCAGAGCCATTATCCCCGTTTCTCCTATCTGAACTTGGGGTGATTTCTCCAACATCTTGTTCTTAATCTTTTGGACAACAATCTGGTGTTCATGAAGATTTTTAGGGTCTTTAAGTAAGCGGGTATCGCCCTGAGCGAGGGAGCGTGGAAAGGTTCCAGCTAAAGCATAGCTCAGGATATGATTACCTTCTTTCTGAACCAAAATTTCAGGTGAAGCACCAAGAAAGGTTTTGCCAGACTTATGGTAAGCAAAAATAAATGCTGCAGGGTTATTTTCTATCAGTCGCTCAAGGACTGGCTCAATCTTAAAAGTCTGCTCACTCGTAAATTTAATTTGACGAGAAGCGACGATCTTGATTGTTTTGCCACGCGCAATATTCTCCTGTAACTTTTGGTAAAGACTTTGCCACTCTTGATAATCCGAAGCTTCTTCTGTATAGCTGTGGGACAGTTTACTTCCTTTTTCGTCCCTAATTTCTGGAAGAGATTCACAGGACAAGGCATAAGACTCTGTAGGTGTTTGCACAAAGTAATGCTTAAAAGCGACAATCTCGTTTCCAAAATCTTGCCATAGCTCATCCTTTACTTCATCAAAAAAACTTTGGCTATAGAAAACGTAAGGATAGTTTGCGATATCTTGTTCTTGCACAGCTTGCAAGCGTTGACTGGCAATGATCAACGTTTGCTTTTGGCTATCGTACCAAAAAAAACGCTCACTAGGGTCAGGGAAAGCAGACCAAAAGGCAAGCGGGTGCTCTAATTTGAGATTTATCCGTCTATAATTCATAGTAATGAAATTATATCACAGATAGTAGAAGTAACGTGATATAATAGGCTTATTAAAAATCAGAATCTGGAACAGTGAAATGAACATCAATGTAAAACTTGCAGAACATCAAAAGATTGAAACCAGCAGACTTTGGCTTCGTCCTTTTGTCATGTCTGACGCAGCAGACATGTTTGAGTACAGCTCTGATTCAAGCAATCTTCGATTTGTCTTTAATCCCCATCCGAATCTCACACATACCAGATTTGTCATTGCAAATCATTTCATGAAAGAGCCTTTAGGTAAATGGGCAATCGAACTAAAAGCAGAGCAAAAAATGATTGGTTTGATTCAGTTTTCAAAGCTAATTGAGCAAAAAGGCACAGCAGAGTTATCCTACGTGCTTCACAAAAAATATTGGAATCAAGGCCTGATGACAGAGGCGCTTGCTTCCTTAACTGAAGTTGGTCTTAGAAAGATTGGGCTGAAACAACTTGTGCTTCATTGTGATCGGGAAAATTTCAGCTCGATACAGGTGGCTCAAAAAGTGGGCTATAAGCGCATTGGCCGTTTTAAAGGCAGTACACAATATAATAAGGGGCGCATCTCTGTTTTCGAGGAGTATGTCATCAAAAAAGGAAATCAAGTCTTAGGAGTATCTCATGTCTAAACACGAAGAAATTCTTACTTATATAGAAAAACTTGACATTGGCAAGCAAGTCAGTGTCCGTAGTATCGCTAATCGCTTGAAGGTGGCAGATGGCACAGCTTATCGTGCCATTAAAGAAGCAGAAAATCGAGGGTTGGTTGCGGTTAATGACCGATCAGGTACTGTTCGAGTATCAGTGAAAGGACAGAAACGTAACCATAAGTTGACTTTTGGAAAAATTGCTGAAATTGCCAGTGCAGAGATCTTGGGGGGACATGCTGGACTTGAGGTTGAATTTAGTCGATTTTCCATCGGTGCCATGCAGCCGGAAAGTGTGAAAAAGTTTTTAATGAAAAACAGTTTGATGATTGTAGGTGACCGTAAGGATATTCAGAGTATGGCCCTGCATGGTCAAAGTGCTGTGCTCGTTACAGGTGGTTTCGATGTTGATCAGGATGTTATTGATTATGCAAATGAGATGGGGATTCCGCTCATGCGTGCGACATACGACACCTTTACAGTTGCAAATCGTATTAGCCACGCCTTAGCAAATGAATTGATAAAGAAAGATATCATCACAGTAGCTGAAATTTCCCACGACCACCGCCCTGCATTACGTGAAGAAGATACGGTAAAAGACTTCATGGAACTGATGAAGCGGACAAATTTAAGTCGTTTTGTAGTAGTCAATCCACATCGCGTGGTGGTTGGCGTTGTCAGTATGCGCGATATTGCCCATAAAAGTCTGGACACGCAGATAAACAAACTGATGAACTATCCCGCTGTTGCCAAGCAAAAAATGACGGTTGCAAGCATTTCTCAAAAAATGATTCATGAAGGTTACGACATCATGCCGATCGTGAATAAGGACTATACCTATGCTGGGGTGGTGACCAAGTCTGAAGTGCTAGAAAGTCTTCAAAGAAGTCAAGAAGAAAGCCAAGTGACACATACCTTTAGTGAAGATATGTCCAGTAAGATCAGTGAAAAAGGTTCTGCTTATACCGTCATGGTTGAGCCGCTCATGGTCAACAATGTCGGAAATATTTCCAGTGCTGCCTTGAGTGAAATCGTGGCCATCGTGGTTCAAAGAACGCTTGACAAAAGACGGCGCAGAAATGTTATCCTAGAGTCAATGAATCTCAACGTGATGGGCACGGTCGCGATTGATAATCTCTTGGAAATTTATCCCAAAGTCATCAACGAGACACGTTTAGGCGCGGTTGTAGATATAGAAATTTATTATGTCATCAATATCATCGCCAAAGCAGTTGTAAATCTACAAATTACATAAGGAAAGAAGTTATGAAAGAAATACTTACAAAAATCAAAGAATACGATACCATCCTCATTCATCGTCATAAAAATCCCGATCCAGATGCGCTAGGTTCTCAGTGTGGTTTGCGTGCGATCCTGAGAGCGAATTTTCCGGAAAAGAAAATCTATGCTGTAGGGTATGATGAACCAACGCTTACTTATTTGGCAGAGATGGATCAAGTGGAGCTGGAGCCGGGGACAAACTATCTTAGTATCGTCTGTGATACAGCAAATACACCACGGATTGATGATGACAGATGGATGCAGGCAGATTATGTGATTAAAATAGACCATCATCCAAATGATGATGCTTACGGAGACTTACGTCTGGTTGAGCCAGACCGGAGTTCGGCTTCGGAGATTATCACAGATTTCGCATTGAATCATGATTTAGCTTTGAATGAAGAAGCCGCGCGACTCCTTTATGGCGGAATTGTTGGTGATACGGGACGTTTCCTTTATCCAGCAACCTCAGCACAAACCCTTTATCTGGCAAGTAAGCTTGCGGAATTTGACTTTGACCGTCCAGCTTTAGGGCGAGAAATGACCTCGTTTGATATGAAGGTCGCACGTTTGCAAGGCTATGTTTACGAAAATCTTGAAATTTCCGAAAATGGTGCAGGACGTGTGCTTTTAAGTAAAGAAGTCTTGGAAAGATTTAATTTACGAGATTCCGAAACTTCAAGTATCGTAGGGACACCAGGAAGTATTCGCGATGTAAAATCATGGGCGATTTTCGTTGAACAAGCAGACGGACACTATCGCGTACGGATGCGTTCAAAAACCGTACCCATCAATGAAATTGCTAAAAAGCACGATGGAGGCGGACACGCTTTAGCTTCCGGCGCCAACTCATATTCTTTGGAAGAAAACGAACAAATCTGGCAGGAGTTGCAAGATAATTTGGGATAGAAAGTAGTAGAAGTACTTTGTTAAAAACTTTTATAAAAAAACAGCTGAAGGAAAAGGCTCCTTCAGCTGTTTTATTTTGAGCACAAATTTCAAAAAATAGTTAACTGGTTGACATAATAAAAAGAATGAGATATACTTAACCAGTAAACTAAAAAATAAGTCTAGTGGTATTAAGTCAAATGATAAGTTGCTAGATTCTGAGTAAAAATCTTGAAAAAAGACAGCACGAAAGAATCTAGTAAAATTTGGCAAATTTTACTAGGCTAGACAAGGAATTGTGCAGATAAAACTAATTATCTTCCATAAACCTCCTTGGTGGCGTATAGAGTTGGTGGTTGCGTAGTAGCACATCCACCAGACGCACAAGTTTTCTTGCGGTTAAAACGACGGCTCTTTTGTGTTTATGTTTGGGGACTTCATCTTTCTTTTTCTTGTAAAACTCTGCGTATTCCACGTTATGTCTTCGTACAGAGTTGGCGGCTTCAACTAAGTAATAGCGAAGATAACGATTGCCTCGTTTTGCAAGAGAAGTATTTTGAGATGAGGTATTGCCAGATTGTGTTTCTTTCCAATTCAAGCCAGCATATTTAGCGACTTGAGGATGGTCTTTAAAGCGTTCAATCTGTCCTATTTCAGCGATAATTCCTGCAGCGAATACCTTTCCAATACCAGGTACACTGGTCAAACATTGGTATTCAGGGATAATTTCTACCATGTCTTCAATGGCTCGATCAATTTCTTTAATCATCTTCTCTAAACTCCGTATTTCGCGAGCAAGGAGACTGAGTACAATATTGACAGAATCTTGTTGGACGAGTGATAAGCGGTAACTTCCTTTTATGGCAGCTTTTATTGCTTTTGCAAGTTTCTCAGGAGCTTTGAAGCGACCTCGCCCGAGTTTCTGGATGAGTTCCGTGAAATCTTCAAGAGGAGTATTTGCGAGTTCATCTAGCGTGTAATCTTCGGTCATGAGTGTCATAATTGTGGCAGACCAAACAGAGGTACTCAATTCTTCATTCTTTAATTCCGCAGAGAGCGTATTGCACTTGTAGTAGATGTTTTCAATGAAGTGTTGTTTTGTACGTACTAATTGTTCCACGAGCTGAAGTCGAGTTCTTGTGAGATGTTGTAGTGCCAGATACTTTTCTTCTTTAAGATAAGATCTTGTAAAGCGTTCAATGCGGAAGTAATCCGCGATGTAGAAAGCATCAAGGGTATCATTCTTGTTTTCTTCGAATGCCTCACGATATTTCTTTATTTTGGCTGGTTGTTCCACCATGACCTCGACTCCGAGCTGCTTTAACTCCGAGTCTTCGTGGAAGAACATTGCAGGATGAAAACTGTAGAGGGATGTGGCTTCCATGCCAATGACGACTCTATTAAATTCATACTTTTCGTTAAGTGAGAGTACTTGTTCTTTGATTTCAGAAGCACCAATCATATCATTGGTAAGTGAAGCAGCGTACAAGACTCCAAGTTCCGTGTCATTTGACATGATGCACACATCGAGTTTGGTAGAGCTGACGTCTAAACCGACAAAACATTTCATTTGGAAGGACCTCCTTTCATTTGATTAGGAAACTATACTTGACTACTGAGAGATTCCCCAGAACTCTGTATCCCTTCATCCTCGCTTATTAGAATACCCATCACAGCGATTACTTACCGCCTGCTCGCTACTAAGAGCAGAGTAATCACGGTGGAAACAGCTAGTGAGTTGGAAGATTTGATACAGCTCGGGTCGCAGACTTATGAAGAAGACGAAGCAACAAGGAGAGTTAGCATATTCCTTTTGAGTCCATTCCTAAGAATAATTATTCTGGGAAACGTCACAATAGTCAAGTAAAACGATAACAATTGTTAGAAAATTGGGGTGAAAAATACCCATAAAATATATTATACGAGGAGAATATAGGTGGTAATATTTTATAAGGAAAAGAAAAAAAGAGAGTTTAATCATAAGAAAAAAATAGGAGTAGTTTTATTAGGCATCGCATCATTAAGCTTGCTCACCGCTTGTCACACTGCTCAAAATAAAAACACAACAAATTCAAACAGTGATAAATTGTCCATTGTTACAAGCTTTTATCCAGTCTATGAATTTACAAAGAATATTGTGGGAGATGAAGGCGATGTTAAACTGCTGGTTCCGGCAGGGTCTGAGCCACATGATTATGAGCCCTCAGCAAAAGATATGACAACAATTCGCAACTCAGATGTCTTTGTGTACCATAATGAAAATATGGAAACATGGGTCAATAAATCTAAAGCTTCATGGAAGAAAGATAATCCAAAAATTATTGAAGGCACTCAGGGTCTCCTTTTACTCCCTGGAACAGAAGAAGAGCACGAGCACAATCATGGGGAAGAGGGGCATCATCATGATTATGACCCGCATACATGGTTATCTCCTAAAATGGCAATAAAGGAAGTTGAAGCAATTGAGAAGCAACTGAAAAAATTATATCCCCAAAAAGCTCAGGTATTCGGAACTAATTCTTCAACATATCTGAGTAAGTTAAAAAAATTGGATGAAAAATTTAGTTCGGAGTTACAAAATGCAAGTCAGAAAAGCTTTGTAACACAGCACGCAGCTTTTCGTTATTTAGCTCTAGACTATGGTTTAAATCAAATTCCAATATCAGGACTTAATCCGGATCAAGAGCCCTCTGCTGCACGTTTAGCAGAATTAAAAAAATATGTAGAGAATAATGGTATAGAATATATTTATTTTGAGAACAATTCAAACAATAAATTCGCAAAAACTTTAGCAAACGAAGCCAATGTAAAAATGGCCGTCCTAAATCCATTAGAAAGTCTTACAGCAAAACAAATTGAAGAGGGAGAAAACTATATCTCTATAATGGAGGAGAATTTGGAATCCCTTAAGAAAACCACTTCTGTTAAAGGCAAGGAAATAAAAGCAGAGCTCTCCTCTGAAAGTGAAAAAAATGTAGAAAATGGATATTTTTCGGATACTGATGTTAAAGATCGGTCGTTGACTGACTACGCTGGAAATTGGCAGTCGGTGTATCCTTTGCTACAAAATGGAACTTTAGATCAAGTGTTTGATTATAAATCAAAAATTAAGGGAGACAAGTCGCCTTCTGCATATAAGAAATACTATGAACAGGGATATAAGAGTGACGTGAGTAATATTTTGATTGATAACAATACAATGACCTTTACTAAAAATAATGTAAAACATAAATATCACTATAAGTACAAGGGGTATAAAATTTTAACTTACGAAAAAGGTAATCGGGGAGTGCGGTATCTTTTTGAAACAGAGGATAATAATGCAGGTGAGTTAAAATATGTTCAGTTTAGTGACCATGCGATTGCACCAATGAAGGCAGCACATTTCCATATTTTTTATGGTTCAGAGAGTCAGGAAAAAGTACTTGAGGAGCTCGAGAATTGGCCAACATTTTATCCAAGTGACTTATCACCACAAGAAATAGCACAAGAAATGATTGCTCATTAACCCAAATATTTTGGAACTTGGAGTAATAAAAAACAGACGAGGATTTGTCTCGTCTGTTTTTTTTAATTTTCGACAAACGTCTTAAGTCTGTCACCTTCCAAGCCACCATTCAGGCCAATCAACAGTTTGATACGTGCTTTTTGAGAATTTACTTCAGGTGCAAACATCACCCCAGCCTCTGCCAGCTTAGAGCCACCACCCTCATAGGCATAAACTGGTTCCGCTATACCATTGAAACAGCGGGAAACGAGTACTACAGGAATGCCAAGCTTGATGATATTCATTAATTTTTGTGCGGCTGTAGGGGGAAGATTGCCTGCCCCCAGCGCTTCAATAACAAGGCCATCTAAACTACTTAAGTCAAATAAGTCAAAGACTTCACCTGTCATTCCAGCATAAGCTTTAACAATCGGAACTTTTCCTTTAACAGAAGAAATATCAAGATGTTGATTTTCACCATCGGTATGGAAATAGAAGAGTTTGTGCTTTGTGGCTAAGCCAACTGGTCCATGTGTTGGTGTTTGGAAAGTCGAAACGTTGGTCGTATGTGTTTTTGTTACATATCGTGCTGAATGAATTTCGTCATTCATCACTACAAGGACACCGCGATCACGAGAGGCATCATCGGCAGCAACACGAAGTGCGCTGAGGAAATTATAGATACCATCTGTCCCTAATTCATTGCTAGAGCGCATGGCGCCTGTCAGGACAATGGGCATGCCACGCGGAATTGTTGAATCCAAAAAGAAGGCTGTTTCTTCCAGTGTATCCGTGCCGTGAGTAATGACAACACCGTCAAATTCTTCTTGGTCGAAGGCTCTGTTGATGCGTTTTTTAATCAAGAGCATTTCTTTTGGGGTGATGTGCGGGCTAGGAAGGTTAAAAATATCTTCAGCGACCATGTGAATCGAATCAAGGTGCATATCTACCGAATTCATAGGGTTGACCGCATTTGGCGCTACGCGACCACTGGCGTCTTCCGCCATAGAAATGGTCCCCCCGGTATGCAACACTAAAATCTTTTTCATTAGTCAATTTCCTTTCAAACGTCAATAAAGTAAATTTATTATAGCATATTATAGGAGTGAATAAACAGCGACAAAGCGAAGTCCTCAACCCATTATAAAATAATTAAAGAGAGAGGGATTTTAATTTTTTGGAACAGCCATTATTCGTGGAATTTTGAAAAAAAACCTGTATAATTAATAGGATAAGGAAGCTTAACGACGGTTTAAATTTAGTCGATAAGCAAAAGACACATGAAGAATTTACGAGTATAAGGCATGGAAATGGATATAAAAGCGGTATTTTTCGATTTAGACGGCACTCTTTTTACAGGGACAAGATCAGTTGCTCCGAGCACGCGCGTTGCTATCGATGAATTAAAACGTAAAGATATATTAGTCGGGATCGCCACAGGACGAGGCCCTGCTTTTGCTTTGCCTTTGATGGAGGAGCTTCATTTAGATTTTGCAGTAACTTATAATGGACAATACATCTTTACGCCTAAAGCTGTCTTGCATGCGGAAGAGATCGATAAAAGGACCTTACGTAAAATCGTCCGTTTTGCCAAAGACAACCACCGAGACATCTCTTTAGGAGCAGCTCATGGTGTCAATGGCTCGAAACTTTTGAAGTTTGGTGAAACACGGATGGCAGGGATTATTTCCGGTATTTTACCTTCAGGGACATCGGATATTGCGCGAAACAGTTTTAAGCATGTCGTACGTCGTGTGGTTCCACAGTCCAACTTTCTAAATATCTTGCGTGAGCCTATTTATCAAGTCATGATGGTCGCGACTCAAGCAGAAACGAAAATGCTTGAAAAAGAATTCCCTAATTTGATGATTACACGCAGCAATCCCTACTCTGTGGATATGATTCCATGTGATTCTGGCAAGCTTCGTGGTATCAAGATGATTGGCGAGCGTTATGGCTTCAATGAACATCAAGTTATGGCCTTTGGTGATTCGGAAAATGATTTAGAAATGTTGACACATGTCGAATATGGTATCGCGATGGGCAATGCCTCTGATCTTGTTAAAGAAAAAGCGACACATGTCACGACGAGTAACAATCATGACGGGATTGCTAAGGCACTTGCACATTATGGACTTATTGATTTTTCAAGCAGTAATAATTTTATTTCACGTGATCAAAACTTTAATAAAGTAAAAGAATTCCATAAAATGATGGACGGTCGAAGTCAAGAAATTCCACGTGCTTTTCCCCCGATGGAGGCGGGCTATCGCGCAGGCTTTAAGGTCGAAGAAATTGTGGAGTTCCTCTATGCTTCCGCAAATGGGGATCGTGATAAGTTTGACGAACTTGCAGCAAATCTGCATGCAGATGTGGATAAGGCCGTCCTAAAGGTTAAACGCAAGGCAAAAGACGAAGCGCCGTTGATTGGAGAAGTCGATGCCTTGATTGACTTGCTTTACTTTACCTATGGAAGTTTGGTACTTGCTGGGGTTGACCCTTATGATATTTTCAACTTTGTACATGCAGCAAATATGGGGAAAATTTTCCCGGATGGACAACCGCATTTTGATCCAGAAACACATAAAATTTTGAAACCTGAGGATTGGGAAGAAAAATATGCCCCAGAAGGAAAAATAGAGCGTGAGCTTGAAAGACAAAAGAGAATTGCCTTGAGAAAAGCACGTGTCCGTGAAGAAGACAAGAAGAAAAAATAAAAAAGAAATCGCTGTAAGGCGGTTTTTATGCTTGTTACCTCCGGGTCACAAACTCCGTCCAAAAATATGTTATAATATAGCAGATATAAGCAGACAATTAGGGAGTTTTAGGTGAAAATGAACAAGTTTAAAGCGGTAATTTTTGACATGGATGGTGTCCTCGTTGACACGGAACAATTCTATGCTCAAAGACGTGAAGAATTCTTTAGCAATCATAATATTTCAATCCAACACATGAAATACTCTGATTTTATCGGAGGGAATATGCGAGAAATCTGGCCGCAAATCTTAGGTGTAGATTTTGACCAAGACGAAGCAGCAAAGCTGCACGCAGCATATTTAAAATTAAAAGACAATAATCCACTTCCTTATAAAGATTTGCTTTTCCCAGATGTTAAGGCCGTTTTAGAAGCCTTAGAAAATGATAACTTTAAAATCGGTTTAGCTTCCAGCTCGGCCATGCAAGATATTGACGAAATGCTTAATATACATGGCTTACGTCCTTACTTCAAGTCAATCCTTTCCGGCAATGATTTGAAGGCAACCAAACCACACCCAGAAATTTATCAGCTAAGCATGAAGGCGCTCAATGTAAAGCCGGAAGAAACCTTAATCATTGAGGATTCCGAAAAAGGAATTGCGGCAGGTAAGGCAGCTGGAGCTACAGTCTGGGCGATTGAAGATACGCGTTTTGGAATGAATCAGTCCGCAGCAGATGCATGGTTTCCCAATCTCACGGCTGTTAAAGAAAAACTAGAAAGCTTTTCAGCAAACTGATAGCTTTGCGCATTCAAAAAAATAGCCAATGTGTAAATAGACGCATAAAAGGAGAAGGAAATGAAAAGTGTACAGAGGTTTTCACCAATAACAATTGTGTTAGTCATGGTTATCGTGCAAGCCCTGGAAAGTTTTTTGCTTATCTTTTCGGGCTCACGAATGATGGCTGTGTTCTATCTTTTTTTGATGAACATCCTTATCACAGTTGGCATCTTACTTCAAGCTCGAAATTATCGTTTAAGAAGAGTTGAATTTATCAGAAAAATAAATGATGAAGCAGAAAACTCACTCAATGCAACCTTAGACAATATGCCTATCGGTGTCATCCGCTACAATAAAGAGACCTATGAGCCGGAATGGTTCAACCCCTTTATCGATTTGATTTATCATGGGGATGATCGTGTCCTTGATAAAGAAGAAGTTAAGGCAATTATTCAAAAATATCATGAAGAAAGAAATCAATTTTTCACGATTGAGAAGAAAAAATATTTTATAACCTTAGATGACGAAAAAAATCTTATTTATTTAGCTGATGCCACTTCTGAGGCTAACAGTCGTGAGAGCTTGCAGGAAAGCCGTGCTGTTATTGGAAGCATTTCGGTTGATAACTATGATGATGTCACAGATTTGATTGCGGACAGTGAACGGACCAAGGTTAATAGTTTGATTGCCAGCAATTTGGAAAGTTTTGCAAGCAAATACGGTGTATATTTGCGCCGTGTCTCAAGCAGCCGTTACTATTTCTTTTGTGATTACGGCATTTTGAACCGAATGATTGAGGATAAGTTTTCTTTACTGAAAGATTTCCGTAAGAATTCAGCTGAAAGCAAGATTCCTCTCACATTATCTGTGGGTGTATCCTATGGCTGGAATGATTTCCCAAGTATTGGGAAAACCTCCCTGAACAATCTTGAGTTAGCTTTAGTGCGCGGTGGGGACCAAGCAGTTCTTAGGGAGAATACGCCGCAAGCCAAAACAATTTATTTCGGTGGTAATTCTGAAAGTCGTACTCAAAAATCAAGAACGCGTGCGCGTGCTATTTCAACAGCATTGCAAACGATCATCAGTGAAAGTGAAGATGTCTTTATCGTAGGTCATCGTTTCCCAGATATGGATGCCCTAGGTGCGGCAATTACGATGAAAAATTTTGTCAATATGTCGGGAAAAGAAGCCTATGTGGTCTATGATCCTGAACAATTGATGCCAGAGGTGAGCCGAGCCATTGATCTAGTAAATGAAACTGAAGAAGGTTTCGCACATATTATTAAACTTGAAACAGCTTTTGATATGAAAACGGAAAATTCCTTACTGATCATGGTTGACCACTCGAAGACGACACAAACACTCAGTCTTGATTTCTATAAGTCCTTTAGTAAACTGGTTGTTATTGATCATCATCGTCGAGATGATGATTTCCCTGAGCATGCCTTACTTTCTTATATTGAATCAAGCGCAAGTTCAGCCAGTGAGTTAGCAGTCGAACTTTTACAATTCCATGAATATAACTCGAAAATGACGGTAACTGATGCTAGTATTGCGTTAGCTGGGATTGAGTTGGATACGAAGCATTTCACCAAAGCAACAACTTCCCGTACGTTTGAAGTGGCTGCTTATCTTCGCTCGCAAGGTGCTGACAATAACCTGATTAAAGGAATATTGGCCACTGAGTTTGAAAAATATAAAAAAATTAATGAAATTATTCTTAACTCTGAATATGTTGCGCCAGGAGTTGTGGTTGCCTTAGGGAAACCTGACCAAAAATATGATAATGTTGCGACTGCCAAAGCCGCAGACACTTTGCTTGATATGGCAGATGTTCAAGCCGCATTCTCGATTACAAATCACCAAAATGGTTATATTTCTATCTCGGCGCGTTCATTCAAAGATTATAACGTCCAAACGATTATGGAAGCCATGGGAGGGGGCGGACACTTTAATGCCGCTGCCACACAAATTTACGAACGAAATATCGATGAAGTCAAACATGACCTTATCGCATTAATTAAGGAAAGAGAGAACGAACAATGAAAGTAGTATTTTTAGCAGATGTAAAAGGACAAGGAAAAAAAGGCGAAATCAAAGAAGTACCCACAGGTTATGCAAATAACTTTCTCCTTAAGAAAAATTTAGCAAAAGTTGCAACAAGTGCTGCTGTGGCAGAACTTCAAGGTAAAACAAAAGCTAAAGAAAAAGAAGAAGCTGAAGAACTCGCAGCAGCTAAAGCATTGAAAGAACGTCTTGAGCAAGATGATGTCATGGTTGAAATCAAGATGAAAGTGGGAACAACAGGTCACACCTTCGGTGCCGTGGATAAAGCAGATATCGCGAAAGCACTTCAAAGTCAATTGGATGTCAAAGTGGACAAACGTAAAATTCAATTGATCAATAAGATTCAAGCGCTTGGAATTAAAGATGTTCCAATCAAATTGCACCGTGATGTAACTGCTACAGTCAAGGTCAAAGTAAGCGAGAGATAACATGCCTGATATTGATATTATCAAAGCACCACCACAAGATTTAGCCGCCGAACAAGCCGTTTTGGGGGCTATTTTCCTTGATAGTGACCGCTTGATTGAAGTAAAAGAATTTCTTTCTACGGATGACTTTTACAAAAACGCACACAAAATTATTTTCCGTGCTATGGAGTACTTGTCGGACAATCGTGAAGCGATTGATGTGTTGACTGTCCGCTCGCTTTTAGAAAACCAAAATGACTTAGAGACTATCGGGGGCATCGCTTATATTGCTGAGCTTGCCACTGCAACACCAACGGCAGCTAATGCTTCTTATTATGCGAAAATCGTTGCCGAAAAATCTTTGCTCCGTCAGCTGATTAATAAATTAACACAGAGTGTAGAAAAAGCTTACAGTCAGGAAGATCCCGCCGAGGATGTTCTTGCGGAAGCTGAAAAGTCATTGATTGATGTGCAGCAAGGACGTAATACATCAAGCTTTCGTCGGATTTCAGACGTCTTGTCAATGAATCTCGACGATCTGGAAGAACGAGCTAAACAAAAATCAACGATTACCGGTATCGCGACTGGCTATCCGGCCTTGGATGCTATGACAACAGGTCTCCATGAGGAGGAACTTATTATTCTTGCTGCACGTCCAGCCGTGGGTAAGACAGCCTTTGCTTTAAATATTGCGCAGAATATTGGGACCAAACAAGATAAAACTGTCGCTATCTTTTCATTGGAAATGGGTGCGGAAAGTCTTGTTAACCGGATGCTTGCAGCGGAAGGAACAATTGAATCCCATAACTTACGTACTGGTCAGCTTAATGACGAAGAGTGGAACCAATATTTTATTGCTATGGGGACACTTTCGAAAGCAAGTATCTACATTGATGATACTCCAGGGATTAAGATTACAGAGATACGGGCACGTTCTCGTAAACTCGCACAGGAAACAGGCAATCTTGGTCTTATCGTGATTGACTATTTGCAGTTGATTTCGGGCACAGGCCGAGAAAACCGCCAACAAGAAGTCTCCGAAATTTCACGTCAGTTGAAGATTCTGGCTAAAGAGTTAAAGGTTCCTGTCATTGCTTTGAGTCAGCTTTCACGTGGAGTAGAACAACGTCAGGATAAACGACCTGTCTTGTCAGACATTCGTGAATCCGGGTCAATCGAGCAAGATGCGGATATTGTCGCCTTCCTTTATCGGGATGATTATTATGACCGTGCCGGGGCTGACGATGATGATGAGGGCTTTAACGATGTCCCAGAAGTAGACAATAAAGTAGAAGTTATTATTGAAAAAAACCGTTCAGGAAGTCGGGGAACTGTCGAGTTACTCTTCCTGAAAGAATACAACAAATTTGCTAGTATTGATAACAGATATGAAGACTAGCATTTCTAGGGGTATTCGTGTTATAATGGATAAGATTTAAAATTTATAATGGTAAGCTAGGCGGAAAACGCCTGTCTTTGCATTTCTAGAGAAAAATTGGAGAGTAAAATGGATAACCAAAATCAAAGCCAAGAAGTAGGAAAAATTGTAGATATCAGAAAACAAGTTGAAGAACATGTTGGTCAAACCATTGAAATTACATCACAATTTGGACGTAAACGTGAAAATCGTCATAAAGTCAACTTGATTGAGACTTATGCCACACACTTTGTGATTGAAAATATTCCAGCACGTGGCCCAAAAACAACAGAGTCTTATCAATATGCTGACATTTTGACTCAAACAATTTTGATTCACTATCCAAATAAATAATTTGTTTATTGATGTAATCTATTTGTGAAGTTTTCTATAGCACGATTTGATGCGTAAAACTCTAGACAAAAGCTTCTGGGTGGCGTTACCGTTCGTGGCACGAATCTTCACTGGAAAAACTTCTCAAAGCAAAAAAAATATAAAAAATCCAAAGAAAGGAGTAAATATGACATCTTCAAGCCTATCAATGATGCCTGTCAAAGGTGGTTCAGGGAATGCTTTTGTTGGCGAAAGCGACAATAAGCGTGTTTTCATCAAAAAAAATTGTAGCCCCTTTTTGACAAGTGTGTATCTTGAAGGTATTACGCCACAAGTCTTATGGACGAAGCGTACAGCAGAAGGTGACATGTTAGCTGCTCAACCTTGGATTAATGGCCATACGTTGAAACCTTATGAAATGAATGATTCCCGTATTGGCGAAATTTTGCGGCATTTGCATCAAAGCGAAAAGCTTATTGAAGCCTGTAAAAAGTTAGATAACGAAGTCATGCTTCCAGCTGATCTTTTGGAACAAGTACTGAGTAAAAGTTCAATCTTTGAAACCAATGGCTTTCTCTCAAATGTCGTTGTGGAACTCTCAGAAAATCTTCCGGAGTTAAAAGAGGAGGAGATTACAGTTGTTCATGGTGATGTGAACCATAAAAACTGGTTGGTTGATGACGAAAGTGACAAAGTCTATCTCGTCGATTGGGATACGGTCCTTTTAAGCAGTCCTTTAGTGGATATAGCACATGTTCTAACACACTATATAAAACCAGAAAACTGGGAAGAGTGGCTCCATCAAGCAGGCTATAAAACAGCTAAAAATATAGAACATGAATTAATCTGGTATGGAAAACTTTCTTTTCTACGTCAGATTTCAGAATATAT
Organism: Lactococcus garvieae subsp. garvieae; assembly: GCF_029024465.1. Taxonomy (NCBI): domain Bacteria; kingdom Bacillati; phylum Bacillota; class Bacilli; order Lactobacillales; family Streptococcaceae; genus Lactococcus; species Lactococcus garvieae. The sequence goes on along the minus strand of NZ_CP118950.1, from coordinate 1,354,341 downwards.
GGCAAGAGAGCAGATTAAGGAAACAGAACAAGAAATTGCACGTTTTCAGAATTTTTGCCGTTTATTTTAAAACTTAGAAAATAAAAATAGGAGGCTTGCCTTCTTATTTTTTCAATAAATAGGAGAAAAAATGCGCGTAAGAAATCGTAAAGGCGCTGCGGAACACTTAGAAAGTAACGCACATGTAGTTGTTGAAAATCCAGCAGACTTTAAAGGACGTTGGGCAGAGCGTTTTGGAAATGATCATCCCATTCATATTGAAGTGGGTTGTGGAAAAGGCGGCTTTATCACAGGTATGGCTGCTCAAAACCCAGAGATTAATTATATTGCGATTGACATGCAACTATCCGTTTTATCTCACGCTTTAGACAAAGCTTTGGAAGCAAATCTACCTAATGTGCAAATGATGCTGGTTGATGGCGCAGCTTTAACAGAATATTTCGAGGATGCTGAAGTTTCACGTGTTTATCTGAACTTTAGTGATCCGTGGCCAAAAACCCGTCATGAAAAACGCCGTTTAACTTATAAGTCATTCTTAGAAACTTATGAACAAATCTTGCCACCAGAAGGTCAAGTCCATTTTAAAACAGATAACCGCGGTCTATTTGAATATTCATTGGCAAGCATGAGTCAATATGGTATGATTTTAGAAAAAGTCTGGTTAGACTTGCACGCAGCTGAAGAATTTGCCAAAGTCAATGTAATGACAGAGTATGAAGCAAAATTCTCAAGCAAGGGGCAAGTGATTTACCGTTTAGAAGCAAAATTCCCAAAGAGAGGTTAAGCTATGAGATGCCCAAAATGTCAATCTGAATCGTCACGCGTAGTAGATTCACGTCAAGCTGATAATATGATTCGCCGTCGCCGTGAATGTGAAAATTGTGGAAATCGTTTCACGACTTTTGAACGGATTGAAGAAATGCCACTTTTGGTCATAAAACGTGACGAAACCCGTGAAGTTTTCAATCGTGATAAAATTATCACAGGAATAGTGCGCAGTGCTCGTAAGCGACCGGTGACGAGTGAATCCATTGAAAAATTGGTTGATCGTGTCGAACAAAGAGTACGCCGCTTAGAGAAAAATGAAGTACGTACCGAAGTTATTGGCGAATTTGTTATGGAAGAATTAATGGATTTGGATGATATTACCTATGTTCGTTTTGCAAGTGTGTACCGTTCCTTCAAAGATGTGAGTGAAATCGAAGATTTACTTAAAAAGATAACGAAAAAAGACTAACGGTTCTAAAAAAAAGAGAAATAAAAGGATGAACTATGAGACCAGGCGATTCATTTTCTATTCTAAATCGAGGAAAAATCAGCTTTGATGCCGATACTTTTTCGCTACTTTATTTGCCTATTATTGGGCGAGATGCTTTTGGACTTTATCAACTCTTGCGCGTTTTTTCGACGGGCAAGATTTCTCATTTTTTAGAGTATCTTGATTTTGGACTCCATCCTTTTATTGAAGCATTAGATAAACTTTCAGGGATTGGGCTCGTGCGGGTATTCGACCAACAACCGGGTTATCTTATGGAGATAAAAAGTCCTTTAACTTTTGAAGAATTTTTAGCAGACGAATTTTATAAGCAATTATTGGTTTCACGCATTGGTGAAAATAAAGTTAAAGCTTTGGCAAAAAAACATGAACCTGATGCTTTAGAAATTACGAAAAAGTTCCATGAAGTTTATTCTGTTAAGTTTGAGCCGACACATACAGTCGTTCAAACAGAAAAATTTGATTTGAACTCTTTTAAGAGTATTATGGAAAACCAGCATCTGACTTTTGCAAATGAAAATCAGGATATCTTGACCCTGTATGGTTTGGCTGAAAAGTTTGATCTCAACTGGTATGAATTATTTAAAGCAGCCGAACAAACTGCCAATGCTGACAAGACTTTGAATACAGCCAACTTAACAAGAATGCTTGCAGGCAAATCTGAACCTTTGCCTGCCTTATCTGAATTTCCTAAAGGCTTTCAGGATTTGATTGTCATCAGTAAAGAAGTGTCCCCGCGTGATTTTTTAAACAAGCTTAAACAACAAGCTGGGGGTTTTGCTTCGCAAGAAGAACTTAAGATTTTGAATAATTTAGACAAGCAAAATATTACAGATCAAGTACAAAATATTTTGATACACTATGTCTTGATTCAACAAGGGAATGCGAGTCTCAATGCTCGATTTGTTAATACTCTGGCAAATGATTGGTTGCGCCATAAAGTATATAATGCTGAAACAGCAGTAAAAAGAATACTGGAACGTCAGCAACAAGCGGAACAAAAGCAAAAAAACAATAAAAATTATAAAAACCCAGGCAAGCTGGTCAAAAAAGCACCTCAATGGTCCAATGCCAGCTACGTAAATACGACCAGTGCAGAAGATATTGCCAAATTCGAGCAATATAAAGCTTCCCGCCGTAAGGACAAGAAGGAGAATTGAGCATGGAATCAATTGGAGAACTTTTGAGTAAGCGCCCAGATGTACGTGGAAATTTTGACAAGCTCGTCGCTGAAGTGATGAAAAATGAACAAGTTCAAGCTTTTATTTCTGAAAATCAAATGTCTGAAGATGAAGTACAGCGGAGCTATTCAAAGTTTTATGAATTTGTTAAAGAGCGAAAAAAATTCGAAGAACATGAAAAAAGAGCAGCTGATGGCTATGAGCCTGTCTTGATTATGAATCATGGTTACGCAGATGTTTCTTATCAAACGACAGCAGAATTAGCCCGCCGTCAAGAAGTGAGCAATCAATTGCGCCGTGTTCAGATCATTGGTTTACCTAAAGAAATGAAGCACATTGATTTTTATGCGGATGTCTTCACAGACAATCAAAATCAATTTGACTTGTTCCGGAAAGTAGAAAACTTTATCGACAACTTTCCTCAAGAAAAAGGGCTTTATATTTATGGCGATTTTGGCGTAGGAAAATCCTTTATTATGGCCGCTATGGCAAATGAGCTTTCAAAAAAAGGCGTTTCCACTACTTTATTACACTATCCTACTTTTATTTCTGACCTTGATTTTGACAATGCCAAACATTGGGTCAATGAAATTAAAAAAGTTGAAGTATTGGTCTTAGACGATATTGGTGCCGAACTCAATAATGCTTGGGTGCGTGACAGCATTCTGCAAGTTATTTTACAGCATCGTATGCAAGAAAATCTTCCGACATTTTTCACCTCAAACTTGAATATGACAGAGCTTGAGCTACATTTGGCGGAAACTAAAAAAGCGGATGAAATCTGGCCAGCAAAACGCGTGATGGAACGTGTGAAGTATTTAGCGTCAGAAGTTCGTTTAGAAGGAGTAAATCGTCGACATGAATGAGACAATTGATCTGATGATGCAACACAGTTCTGTACGTAATTTTACGGATGAAAAAATACCAGAACATGTATTAAAAACGATTATTGATGCGGGACGGGCAGCACCAAACTGGAAAAATTTTCAATCTTATTCGGTGGTTCTTGTGCAATCCCAAGAACAAAAAGATGCAATTTTTGCCCAACAGCCCCAAAAAGCCATTAAAAATTGTGCTGCTTTTTTGGTTTTTGTGGGAGATCTTAACCGAGCCAAAACAGCAGTCGAAATGAACGGTGGTGAGTTTCAACCAGAAGGTGTAGAATCGCTCCTTATTACTTCAGTCGATGCGGCAGTAGCCGGTCAAAATACATTGCTTGCTGCTCAATATCTTGGCTATGGTGGTGTAATGGTGGGCTTGATTCGTGATCAAGCACGAGAAATTTCTGAGATATTAAATTTGCCTGATTATACTTACCCGATTTTTGCTGTGGCTCTTGGCAAGCCTGCACGTGTAAATCCAGTAAAACCGAGATTACCTTATGAAGCTGTTGTATTTCCTGAGAAGTATATTCCACAAGATGAAGAAGTGCTGCGCCACTATGATAAAGTTCAAGAGGATTATGCTGGATCACGGCGTCTAAATTCCACTTGGTCAAGTCGAATGGTTGAGCAATGGGGACAACCGGAACTCAAAGCTTCAACAGAGAATCTTAAAGAAAAAGGGCTTTTATGAAGAAAATTTTTTCACCCAAGCTTCCTGCGGCGTTAGAAGTTGTCGATTTTACTACCCTTGAAGACAACGAAGCCTACCAAGTAGAGTTGAAAAATCAAGAAATCTATTTAGAGGATCGCCAACTTTTCAGTGGCTGTCGCCTACAAAATATCAATTTTGAGTTAGAGGTAACTGCTGATTTAGAGTTTACAGATTGTATTTTTGAAAAGTGTGATTTTTCTAACCTTGTCTTTTCTAAATTTGGTTTTTACCGTTGCATTTTTAAAGATTGTAAATTGCTCGGTACCGAATTCACCAATGCCTTTTTGCAGGATGTCCAGTTTCAGGATTGTTTGCTTAATTACGTTAATTTTTCAAGTGCTCGTTTGAAAAATGTACTTTTTGCAGACAATATGATGAAAGAAAGTCTTTTTATTGCCAGTCAATTCAAGCATGTGCGTTTTGAAGGGAACGACTTGGAGCTTACGAATTTCTGGGAAACTTCCTTATCAGGGATTGATTTTTCAAGTAACACTTTTGAGCGCCTCGATGTGAGTCCCGAACTGGCTAAAAACATTAAAGTCAACTTAAGTCAAGCAGCGTTTTTTGCTGCTTTACATGGGATTGAAATTGTCTAAGTCTTGGGAGATTCAAGACTTTTTATTTTAAAAAAGTTTATCAAAATTGATCGTTTAATTTAAAAATCGCTTTAAACCGAAGCGGTTTTTAAATTAAAAAAATTTTTTTAAGAAGAGTCCAATCACGAAAGAAAACGTTTTCTTGTTTTGGACCGAACAGCTTAATTTCGAAGCAAAAATTAGGCTATAATTTAATTGTGAGGAAAAAAGATGCTTAGTTATAACTTAGATATCCTACTGTTTTCAGAAAGACGTTTTTGGAAACTTGATAAAATTCTTGAGGTTACTGGACTCAAAAGTCAGGAATTTCAGAGACAACTCGTCGAATTAAATCGAACATTGCAAGATAAATCTCAAAGACCACTAGAATTTACCAATAATGTGTTAGCAATTCCTGAAAAACCAGAAAATTTCGAAGAAATTCGCTTTAATATCGCAGAATATGGACGAACATTGAGTGAAGAAAAACGTCAATACCTGATTTATTTACTTTGCTTTTCTAAACGTTCAGCATTAGCCATTAGTGATTTCCAGTCGCTTTTAAATGTGAGTCGCAATACCGTCTTGTCTGATATCAAAAAGTTGCGTCAGCAGCTGGATAGCGAAAACATACGTCTAGAATACTCACGGAGGTTAGGCTTTTACCTTGAAGGTGCATCGAAAGAATTACGTAAGACGAGCTGGCGTTTTTTACAAGAACTTCATGAAGAGGGTGATTATTATGTTTTGTCGAAGCATCTCAATCATAAAAATCCACTCTTTATTTACCAAGTAGGACAGCAAATCAGTCGATTAATTGCTGAATTACGTGTTCAGGTTATCCATAGTCGGTATATTCCGATGCTGATATACCTTGCCTTACTTCAATCACATCTTGGAGAAACAGATATATTTCAGGAAGATGTACTGGAAGTTGAAGCATTGTTAATTGGCATGAGTGATGGTAGCTTTGAAAGGTCTGGTTTTGATTTTCTTTATCGTATTGGCTTTGAGATTATGGAAAATGTAATGAAACTTGCAGCAGTTCAGTTTGAAGATTTTACAAAAACCTTTGCTGCCTTACGTGCCCATCTGGTCCCTGCCTATTTTCGTTTGAAATATCACTTCGAAATAGAGAATGTTCTTTTGGACAAAATAAAAACAGATTATTCCTCTCTGTTTGAGTTAATGGGCCTTGCTTTAGCGCCATTATGCGAAGCTTGTGGTGAAATTTCCGAAGCAGAACGCGCCTACTTTGTCATTCTCTTTGGTGGAGAAATTTATAAGAAAAAGTATACACAAAGTTTTCGCGCGATTGTCTTATGTGTAAATGGTATAAGTTCAAGTTTAATCATGCGTAAACGATTGGAAAATATGTTTCCAAGCATGACTTTTATTCTGAGTACAGCTGTCTCTGATTTGGACAAGATTCCTGCTTTTTCTTATGATATTATTTTTTCGACAGTACCTGTAATGACTGATAAAAAACTCTATGTTATGTCAGCTATTCCAGAAAGTGAAGAAGAGACAAGACTTTACAATCGTATTGCACAAGATTTTGATTTGCCTGGTTTTTATAAACCAGATGCTAAAGCCATCTTACGTGCTATTGAACCTTATGTCGACATTAAAAGTAATGCGACCAAGAAGCAATTGACGCGGATTATTGACCGCAAGCTTAACAATAAAAAGACAGAAAGTGAGGCATTAGGTATAATGCTTTCAGATTTATTAACTAAAGAAAAAATTTGTTTTACAGATGAAAAACTTGACTGGAAAAGTGCAATTGAGCTTGCAGCTCAGCCTTTACTGAATCAAGGTGAAATCGAGCCCGCGTATATTTCCGCTATCATTAACCGTGTAGAGGAGTTCGGCCCTTATATTGATTTAGGAATGGGTATCGCTCTTCCGCATGCACGTCCTGAAGATGGGGTGAAAAAGCTTGGGATGTCATTTCTTAGATGTGAACAACCGGTATATCTTCAAGATGATCCCAAACATGAGATAAAAATCTTCATTGTCCTCGCAGCAATTGATAATGAAACGCATCTTCGCGCATTATCCACACTAACACAAATATTATCAAATAAAGATGAACTCAATAAAATGCTGACTGTAGAAACAGTAGCAGAACTAGAACAAATTTTTGCAGAAAAAGAAGGAGAATAATATGAAAATCGCATGTGTATGTCAATCAGGATTAGGAACAAGCTTTATGGTACAAATGAATCTTCAAGCCCTTTTACAAGAAATGGGCTTGAACGTGAATGATTTTGAGCTTGACCATATGGATGTTGGATCAGCCACACCAGATTCTGCGGACTATTTCTTTGTAGAGTCCACATTAACAACAGCTTTGCCTAATATTCCGGAAGAAAAGATTGTACCTTTGACTTCCATTATTGATCGCGATGCAGCGCGTGAAGCACTGGTTAAAGTTTTAGATGAAAGAGGGATTGCCCACAACTAAGCAAAAACAGTAATTAAAAAGAATCAAAAATAAACTTAGGAGAATTAAAAAATGAATGGAGTTTTAAACTTTATTGTCTCTGTTGCGACTACGCCTGCCCTTCTTGTGGGATTAATTGCCATGCTTGGACTGATTTTACAAAAGAAACCAGCAACTGCGGTTATTCAGGGCTCAGTGAAGACCTTTGCTGGATTCTTGGTCTTGGTTGGAGGAGCTGGTATCTTGGTGGGGGCGCTTGCGCCTTTTGCCGATATGTTTCAACATGCCTTTCATGTGAAAGGTATTGTCCCAACGAATGAAGGTGTTGTTGCCTTGGCACTCGTGGAGTATGGGACACCGACTGCCTTGATTATGCTTGTCGGCATGATTGTGAATATCTTGCTCGCTCGCTTTACACGATTTAAATACATCTTTTTAACAGGTCAAGCCATGCTCTACGTTTCTTGTATGGCAGCCGTGATTCTGGTTTCTGCCGGAATGGGTGAAACATGGATGACCATTCTTCTTGGAGGTATCTTTGAAGGAACACTTTTAACAGTTACACCCGCCATTTGTCAGCCATTTATGCGTAAAATCACTGGAACTGATAATGTAGCGATGGGACATACAGGTAACATCGGTTATGCTCTTGCAGGATGGCTCGGTAAAACTTTTGGGGATCCCGATCCTGAGAAGTCCACCGAAAAACTAAATATTCCTAAATCATTGGGCTTTTTGCGAGATTCCACCGTATCCATTTCCTTACTGATGGCTGCAGTCTACATTCTTTTAGCCATAGCCGCAGGCCCAACTTATGTCGAATCGGAGCTTTCTAACGGTACAAACTTTGTGATTTTCTCACTTGTTCAAGCAGGAACTTTCGCAGCTGGTTTCGTCGTTGTTCTACAAGGGGTGCGTATGATTTTAGCTGAAATCGTACCGGCCTTCCAAGGGATTGCCCAAAAACTGGTTCCCAACTCTAAACCGGCTTTAGATGTGCCAATCGTCTTTCCTTACGCACCAAATGCGGTATTGATAGGTTTCTTCGTTTCCTTTATCACAGGATGTTTATCCATGGTTGCGATGCTTGTTATGGGAACAACGGTTATCATTCCGGGTGTTGTCGGGCATTTCTTCTGTGGAGCAGCAGCAGCAATATTCGGTAATGCCAATGGCGGACGACGTGGAGCAGTAATCGGAGCAATCGCCAATGGTCTCCTCTTATCTTGGTTGCCCCTTTTCATTATTCCATCTTTGGGGGCCTTCGGAGCAGATGCCTCAGCCACATTTGCGGATACAGATTACCTGATTCCAGGTATCATTGTTGGCCGAGTGGGTGAAATGGGATCTGGTGCGATTGCCGCTCTTATCTTAGGCTTCCTCGCTATTGTTTTGATTCTCAGTGCAGTCTTAAATGCCAGAGATAAAGCTAAAGCTTAAGTCAATGTCAATGTTTACAAAAATCAGTTTTCGCTCAGGAAATCTGATTTTTTAGTAAGATGAAAATAAAAAACGTTTTCAATTATGTTATAATAAAATGTATTATCAAAAGATTAAATGGAGAAAAATATGTTTGACAACACCGATCAGTTAGCTGTAAATTCAATCCGTACTTTGTCAATGGATGCTATCCAAAAAGCAAACTCTGGACATCCAGGATTGCCAATGGGTGCGGCACCAATGGCTTATGTTCTTTGGAGTAAGTTTTTGAATGTGAACCCACAAACAGGACGTAAATGGTCTAACCGCGATCGCTTTGTCCTTTCTGCAGGACACGGTTCGGCAATGCTTTACAGTCTTTTACACTTGGCAGGATACAAAGTATCAATAGATGATTTGAAAAACTTCCGCCAATGGGGCTCAAAAACTCCAGGACATCCTGAAGTAGACTGGACAGATGGTGTAGAAGCGACTACAGGTCCTTTAGGACAAGGTATCGCCAATGCTGTTGGTATGGCAATGGCCGAAGCACATTTAGCTGCTACTTACAATAAACCAGATTTTGATATTGTGGATCACTATACTTATGCCTTAAATGGTGATGGTGACCTTATGGAAGGTGTTTCTCAAGAAGCAGCGTCACTCGCTGGTAAGTTAAAACTTGGAAAACTTGTACTTTTCTATGATTCAAATAATATCTCTCTTGATGGTGATTTGGATAAATCATTTATCGATGATATTAAAATGCGTTTTGAAAGCTACGGTTGGCAACATATCTTGGTTAAAGACGGCAACGATTTGACTGAAATTGCAGCAGCTGTAGAACAAGCAAAAGCTGAAACTGAAAAACCAACAATTATTGAGGTTAAGACTGTTATTGGATATGGTGCTGAAAAACAAGGCACTTCAGCAGTACACGGGGCTCCTCTTGGTGCAGAAGGTATTGAATTTGCGAAGAAAGCTTATGGATGGGACTATCCAGAATTCACTGTTCCCGAAGAAGTTACTGAGCGTTTCCGTCAAACATTGAATACACGTGGCGAAGCTATGGAACAAGTATGGAACGATATGTTCACAGCTTACGCTGAAAAATATCCAGAGCTTGCTGAACAATATGTAAAAGCGTTTGAAAATGAAACACCTGAACTTGAATTAAGCAAGCATGAACTTGGTTCAAGCAAAGCTTCACGTGTAACTTCACAAGAAGCTATACAAGAACTGTCAGCACAAATGCCAAACCTTTGGGGTGGTTCAGCTGACTTATCAGCATCAAACAATACAATGGCTAAAAATGATACAGACTTTATGCCAGATAACTATGCTGGTCGTAACATTTGGTTTGGTGTCCGTGAATTTGCGATGGGCGCAATTATGAACGGTATTGCTCTCCATGGCGGTACACGTGTTTATGGTGGTACATTCTTCGTTTTCAGTAATTATATGCTTCCTGCTGTCCGTATGGCTGCACTGCAAGAATTGCCTGTTACATATGTTTGGACACACGATTCAATCGCGGTTGGTGAAGATGGTCCAACACATGAACCTGTCGAACAATTGGCTTCAGTACGTTCTATGCCAAACTTAGATACGATCCGCCCTGCAGATGGTAATGAAGTTGTTGCCGCATGGCGTCGTGCAGCTTCAAGCAAAAAACGTCCAACAGCGCTTGTTTTGACACGTCAAAACTTGCCAGTTCTTGAAGGAACAGCACAATTGGCTGAGGAAGGCCTCAATCGTGGTGCCTACATTCTTTCCAAAGAAGAAGGTGAACTTGAAGGAATTATCATCGCAACAGGTTCAGAAGTAGCACTTGCGCTTGAAGCTAAAAAAGAATTAGGAAAAGGCGTACGTGTTGTTTCTATGCCTTCAATGAATATCTTTGACGAACAATCTGCAGAATATAGAGAAGAAATTCTTCCGAAAAATGTCTGCTGCCGTTTGGCTGTCGAAGCAGGAACAAGCTTCGGCTGGGCGAAATATATTGGTTTAGCTGGAGCCACTGTAACCGTAGATAAATGGGGCGCTTCAGCACCTGCAAATATTGTTTTACCAGAGTATGGCTTTACAGTAGAAAATGTTGTAAAAACATATAAAGAAATGAAAGAAAACTGTCCTAAAGATTGCTGCTAATCCCAGATGGTGCCGTGAAAAGCTTTTGTTGCGCGGAGACTCACAGATTATGTTATAATAAGCTTATGCGATGAGTCGATGCTCTACTTTGGTAGATTATTGAAGCACGGGAGTTCTGGAACATTGGGTTGTTCGTGCAGGAAGCATGAGAACTTGTTAGCGCGTGTGAACCGTTCTGACACAACGAAAGTTGCCCGAAAGACTTCTCTTTTGAGAGGTCTTTTTTTGTGAAATAAAGAGTGGAGTGAGCTGTTGTTTCCTTTGGAATTAATGCTATAATAGAGGTATGTAAATTTATCTATTATATTTTAGGAGAGACTATTGAGCGTAATGATGTACAGCCTTTTTGATGTAGAGGGTAATGCAGAAGCGATAATATCTTATACAGAAAATGCGATGAAAAAAGAAGGAAAAACTTCAGAAGAGATAGAATTGTATAAAGCTGAAGTTGAAAACAGTGATTATCCCGGTCTTGTCAGTGTATCTGTGAGTATGCTGGATGAGTTAAATGGGATGCACACCCGTCAAGAAGTGAAACATATAAAGTAAGTAAAAAGTGGGTATTTCAAAACTACCCATTTTTTTGATAGAAAAATAATAATGTCTTGAAAGTATCTGAAATGCAGGTAATATAAGGTTTTCTCAGCTATTTACCTTGTGAAGTTTGTGAATTCACAAACTTCACAAGCGCTTACAAAAGAAATGCGAATAAAGTGTGCTAAACTTATATTGTAAAAATATTTACAAGCTTTTACAATAAAAAAAGGAGATTTTCCAACATGAAAATCGTTATTATAGGCACAAATCACGCAGGTATTGCTGCGGCAAACACATTATTAGACAACTATCCTGGTCATGAAATTACCATGATCGATCGTAACAGTAACATGAGTTACTTGGGCTGTGGGACAGCCTTATGGGTGGGCCGTCAAATTGATCAACCGAATGAACTTTTCTATGCACGACCAGATGATTTTGAAGCAAAAGGAGCGAAGGTGTTGACTGAAACTGAAGTTTCATCAATTGATTTCGAGCATAAAAAAGTGTATGCCACAACAAAAGCCGGAGAAGAGCACGTGGAAGATTATGACAAACTCATTCTTGCGATGGGTTCAAGACCAATCATTCCTAAAATTACAGGTAATGAATTAGAAGGTATTCATTTTCTCAAACTCTTCCAAGAAGGGCAAGCAGTGGATGAGGAATTTGCTAAAGAAGAAGTGAAACGTATTGCCGTTATTGGGGCGGGCTACATTGGTACAGAAATCGCTGAAGCGGCGAAACGTCGCGGAAAAGAAGTGTTGCTCTTTGATGCGGAAACTACGTCTTTAGCTTCCTATTATGATGAAGACTTTGCGAAAGGAATGGATGAAAACCTTGCAAACCATGGCGTAGAACTTCATTTTGGTGAAACTGCCGAGGCTTTTAAAGGCACAAATGGCCGAGTTTCTCAAATTGTGACTAATAAAGGGACCTATGATGTGGATATGGTAATTAACTGTATCGGCTTTACGGCAAACAGCGCCCTTGTGGGAGATGAACTGGATACGCTTCGAAATGGAGCAGTGAAGGTAGATAAGCATCAACAGACAAGTAATCCTGATGTCTACGCAGTCGGCGATGTGGCTACGATTTATTCTAATGCTTTGCAAGATTTTACATATATTGCTCTTGCTTCTAATGCGGTACGCTCAGGGATTGTTGCTGGGCATAACATTGGCGGAACAGTCCTCGAATCAGCTGGTGTTCAAGGGTCAAATGGTATCTCGATCTTCGGCTATAATATGACTTCTACAGGTTTTTCTGTTAAAGCCGCACAAAAATTTGGTTTAGAAGTTGCTTACACTGATTTTGAAGATAAGCAAAAAGCTTGGTTCCTCCATGAAAATAATGATACGGTGAAAATTCGTATTGTTTATGAAAAAACAAGTCGACGTATCGTAGGCGCGCAAATGGCGAGCTACGGGGAGATTATCGCGGGGAATATCAATATGTTCAGCTTGGCTATCCAAGATCAAAAAACAATTGATGAACTTGCGCTTCTCGATTTGTTCTTCTTGCCCCACTTTAACAGCCCTTATAACTATATGACTGTTGCTGCTTTAAAGGCAGAATGATATCAAAGTGTAACGTTGAAATCGAAGGATATAAGACACAAAAAATCACTAAAATACCCTTTAGTGATTTTTTGTGCAATTAAGTTACATTTGTGCAATGTTGCCTAATGTTATATAATAGAAAAAATTGACGAGGTAAATGGAGGAAACAGTATTGTGTTAAAATATTTAGACGAAGATGATTTTAAAAAGCTTCAAATTTTATATTATTTAGAAAATCATCATCTCTCTACGGTACTTTTTGATGACTTAATTGAAGAATTACACCTTAATAATTATCAAGTCAAGAAGCTCTTATCTGAGATACAATCAGAAATTAAATCTTGGAAATTAGAAAATTATTACCTCATCGATCTCCAGACGCAGAAAAGTTTCGTACGTTATGAAAGAAGAACCCAAGGAAACATCATGCTTCTTTTAAATCATTACGTTAAGAGATCACAGATGCAAGCCTTGATTCGAGCAGTCTTTACTGAAGAAGTGAACAAAATTGCTGAACTCGAAGATGTTGTCTTTTTATCAAAGTCAGCCACGTATAAACTGGTGAAAAAATTTACGGATTTAACGAGGGAATACGGTGTAACAATTGATAAAAACATGCGCTTTTCCGGTGATGAATGGAAGATTAGAGAGTTTCTCTATAATTTCTATCACACGTTATATGGCGATCTTTATAAGAGTTTTTCAGCAGATGTAGCCACGGACCTTGAACAAATGATAAACGCTTTGGAGGAGATAGAGGGACTTTTTATTCGAGGCTTAAGTTTAACAGATCGAACAAAATTGTTGTATCGCCTCTTTGTTATCTATACGAGAAATTATTTGGGAAATAAAGCTTCAGCGCAAGATTTCATGAAAATAGACAGTCGGTTTATTGAGCCCATAGCCCATATTTTACGACATTATCTCGATGGTTCGAATGAAGAAGTTTTGGAAGAGACCTATGAGCTTCTTTATTTTCTTTCAAGTGAGAGCATTACGGCACATTGTGATTTTCAAATTCCAACGAACGTAAGCGAGTTAACACAGGCTTTTACGGAAAGTTTCACTACTAAATTTCAAGAGCACCAAAGTGAAATTAACCAAGAAGAGGTACAAATAGAGTTAAACAATATCCATCTTCGTTTATTGATTTCTTTAAGAGCAAACTTTGATGTATCTAGTTTGAATGATTTTAACTTCATGGGCGAAAATTATGAAGATATTGAGCTCTTTTGTAATAACTTTGCAGATAAAATGTTACTTGATAAGCGTTATGCTCCATTATTTCTGGAAAAACACCACGCCCTTGTTCGTGAATATATGTTTTTAATTTTGTGCTATACCACTGCTTATCGTACAAGACGTCCTGTAAAAATCTGTGTAGACTTTTCATATGGTATCTCTTATAACAGATATATACTTAAGAATATCAAGTCACTAGGATTTTTGAATATTGAAGCGAGTGAAGGAAAAAATAAAGAGGATATTGATATCTATCTTTCTAATCTTCCTTCCCGAGAAGTTGAAGCAGAACAAATTATTTGGGCATCACCACCCACATCTTATGATTGGGAATTTTTTGGAAATACAGTAGTTAAAGTAAAAAAAGACAACTTTAATGCTTAGTTGTTTTTTTTTTTTATTTTTTTTTCAAAACAAAATAAAAAATGACTTCTTTACGCTTAAATGTTAAAATTACCATATCTAAGCAAATGAGAAGGGAGCAAGGATGAAGCAAAGGATAGGAAGTATTGTAGGATTATTTTTAGTGAGCCTCCTTTGGCTGAGTGTAAATCCTGGTTCAGATGTTGCAGTCTCCTCCCTTGAAGGCTATGGACAGACTGGCTTTTATAGACAATATCAAAAACCTTCTGAACATGGCGCTGGCGATTTGACGGACCAAGAAAAAGCAGAGTCAGGTATAATAAAAAGTGAAAAGATACCCAATGCCGGTGATGCTCCAAAGATGCAATATGTTTTAATTGCAGTACTTCCCTTATTACTCATGAGTTTCTATTTTAAACAACTGCACAACGAAATACGTCAAGGCTAACAAAAAGATAAACTTCAAGGAAAGGAGGGAGAAATAATGAAAACCTTTATTGCGATGCTGTGCCTTTTGTCTTTTATCCAGTTGACAGACTTAGGAAAGGCAGAGGAAATGAAAGTCAACTATGGGAATGATGCGTCCATCCAGTATGCGATGGGTGAGTTTTCAATTGATTTTGTCAGCAGTCTGGATTTTGGGACCAATGAAATTTCTAACCAAAATCAAGTTTATTTTGCACAAGCTCAACGTTATTATAAATCGACACTTGTTACACCTAACTTTATCCAAATAACGGATAATCGGGGCACTTTAAAAGGCTGGACACTTAAAGTTTACGAAAAAGAACAATTTAAAGCAGAAGACTACTCTCAATATCAGGAATTAAAAGGCGCTTCTCTCTCTTTTGACAAACCTATTTTAGTGACGAATAACAATGCCCAACAGCCCCAAGCTTACGAGGTAAGGAACTTGGTACCGGGAATTGAAACGCTAGTGGCTCAAGCCAAGGTTGGGGAAGGTGCGGGCACTTGGATAATTCGCTGGGGAAATAAGGAAGATCTCTTTTCAAGAAAGTTTTCTACAAGTGCTAAAGACATCTCAAAATATTTTACTTCATCCGTTAGTCTTTATGTTCCAGGCGATACGCCAAAAGAGGCTACAACTTATCGTACCAACTTAACATGGATATTAAGTGAACTACCAGATAATCAATGAAATTAAAAAGGAGTACCCCTCATGAAAAAAGCAAATAAACGAGCATCTAAGATTACTTATTTGTTTGTTTGCGGGTTTGTATTGTTATCTTTTAGTTTAGTTGGGCCAAAGGCTCAGAGTGTTTCTGAGGCAGCTGAAATTATGAATCCGCTCTCACCTGACGATAAGGTTATACCCCAAAAACCAGAACCCATTACAGCACCACCGGCTTCAGAAGAGGAAAAAGAGCAAACGCCTTCTAAAAAGTCTGAATTGCAAGGTGATAGAGAAGAAGACAGACAAAAAAAGCAAGAAAAAAAGAAGAAAATCTTTTTTGCGCCAGACACAACAGTTGCACTTGAACATTCACAAAAGATTCGGATCTTGGACGGAGATACATCTACAGCAACAACGACAGGCAAAGTTCTGTCCATTATGTCAGGCCGCTTGCTCTTTGGGAGCAAGTAATAATAAATAAAAAAAATCACATCAGGTGATTTTTTTATTTATTTGTTATAGCCTCCAGATATAAATGAGAAAGACTAAAGCAAGAATCAGAACGACGAGTAATGGCAGCAGAAATTTCAACCAGTAAGTTTTTGTTTGAGTTTTTTGGATAGCGGTTTGCTTCTCATGGAAGGTAGATTGGATCTTTTTTACGGGTGACTCAGTTACTTTTTTAGCAGTTACAAGTACACGATAAGGAGTTTCTGTGGCACTATTACATGTGACTAAGTAGAGATAATTGGGGCCTTTATCTTGCAGTTCTGAAAGATCAGTTTCTCTAATGATACGGTTTGACTCAACTTTATAAGCATAATAGTGATCAAAGTAGCGAACATATACATCTGCACCGTTTTCTAGCTCTTGGATACCCCCGAAAAGTAGACTGGAGTCGTACTGTACATGATGGCCAATAACCGTCAAGCTCTGGGCTTCAGGATTGCGATTTGGAAAGAGGCTTACAGTGCCCTGAGCCATATTTTTTTGTGTCAATCCTACAAAGATGGGTTGACTGACGGCAACACTTGGTGCAACAATTTGTCCGACAGCACTTTTATCTTGATTCACAGAAGCATTAAGTACATCTTTTAAGCGAGGCGGCTGAATGGGCTCAGGAGCAGCAACATCTTTTGGAATATCCGTTCTTATGGTTTCTGTTTTCATAAGTTGAGAATGGGTGGCTATACTAAAATATTTTGAGAAAGGAATAGAAAGTAGGCCCAGCATTAGAATTAAGAGCAGAGTAATTAATATTTTTAAACGTTTTTTCTTCATTTTTGTTCCTTTCACATTTTTTTAATCATAGCAAAATGAAAATCTTTTGTAAATATACTCTTTTATTTTGAATTTGTAAGCCGTATTTTTTTTAAAATATAGAAGTTGTAGTCCCTTTGGTTATAAGGGGTTACAGCATTATTTTTTATTTTTTTTTGTTGAAAAAATTTAAAAGAAAAAAGACAGTAAAATAAGATTGACTTAAGAACAAGCCATGTGATTAAATAAGAGTGTGGTTTGAAGTGAGTGACGTCTAACTTCAAAACCTCAAATTAAATAAAGCTAAAAGAGTTGGAGGTGAAATGTTAAAGAAAATTTTATGTGTTATTGTTTTCCTGACAGTTACAGGTTCTCTGGGCGTTCAAGCTCAAGCAGAAGATGTAACATACAGCAATCGTGACAGTATCGGCTTTGTCGGGGAATATGATTTTAAGAATCAACAGAAAGATAACCAAGATAAAAATAATGGTTTAACTTCATCTGAAAATAGACAAATTGGAAATACGATTCCCAATGCTGGGGATTCAAACTCTTTGCCCTATCTCGTGTTCTCTGCTCTAGGAGGACTGCTCATCATACTTAGTACAAGAAGTATAATCAAAAATAATTACTCACAAAACTTAGAAAAAAGTTCTAGAAAGATTTAAGTAGGCGTACAACTTATGAACAAAATTATATTGAAATCAACTGCCACAGTGGCTACTTTGATGGTTATTGCTCCAATCGCAGCACCATCAGTATTTGCGGCAGATGCAAACTATTCTACGCCAGGAGATGTAGAATTTGTCACAGGCGACACGGGCACAAAACCAGTGGACCCAGAAAATCCAGGAGCAACAGTAGATCCAGAAAACCCAGATCCAAGTATTCCGGTATTGCCACCAGTAGAAGTAACAAAGGGTTTGAGCTTGGACTTTGCATCAAGTCTTTCGTTTGGACAACAAAAAATTAGCTCAACAGATGAAATTTACTATGCACATGGACAGAAGGTTCTTGATGGAAGTGGGACAGTCAGTGGTATTGTTCCCAACTACGCTCAAGTAACTGATGTACGGGGAACTTTTGCAGGGTGGACACTTTCTGTAGCAACAGATGGACAATTCAGAGAAAAAGGTACAGACATGACTGCAACACCAGAAGCGGGCGCTCCTCTTGGAACATACTTGAGCGGTGCACAACTTAAGTTCAGTAAAGGTGTATCAAACGGAACAGTTACTGGTGCGAAGCCTTCAAATGTTAATGCTTCTACATTCGCTTTAAGTACTTCAGATCAAGTGATCATGTCCGCTAAGGCTAATGAAGGTATGGGAACTTGGACCTATGCATTAGGAGCCACATCTGATTATGATGCGTCTGCAACAGCAAAAGATGCCGTTGCTACTCAATCACCAATCACCCTTACTGTTCCGGGCAGCACAGCTAAAAAAGCTTCAGGCTATACAACAAATCTTATCTGGAAACTTTCTGATACACCAGGAAACTAAAAACGGGTTGATGAAAGGCAGGTAGAATGAAAAAAGAACTCGTATATAGTACAAGCTTGATTCTGGCTGCGACAGTCTGCGCTGTTTCTTCAGAAAGTATTACAGCTGAATCTGTAAATTATTCATCGTTTGGTCAAGTTGGTTTTGTTGCTGGAAACGAGATAACTCCTCCTGTCAGTCCAGGCCCAGAAGAACCAGGTAAGCCTGTTTTTCCTGTATGGCCTGGAGGAGTTACCCCTCCACCAGGAACAGCG
Organism: Lactococcus garvieae subsp. garvieae; assembly: GCF_029024465.1. NCBI lineage: Bacteria > Bacillati > Bacillota > Bacilli > Lactobacillales > Streptococcaceae > Lactococcus > Lactococcus garvieae. The sequence goes on along the minus strand of NZ_CP118950.1, from coordinate 1,335,836 downwards.
GGACCTTTATCCATAGATTATGCGTCATCGTTTGATTTTGGAATAAATAATATTTCCACTCAAGATAAAATCTACTATGCAAAGTCACAAAAGTATGCTGATTCGACATTGGAAACACCAAATTATATCCAAGTTACCGATAATCGTGGAACGACTGCGGGATGGACTTTAAAAGTTCGAGAAGTAGCCCAATTTCATCAAGAAAATGCAGCTGCAAAACATCCTGTTTTAGAAGGCGCAATGCTTTCTTTAGTTAATCCCCAAACAGTGTCTTTGAACGAGGATACGCCACCAACTGCACAAGAAGTACTTGACCTTGTTCCTGAAAAAGAAACAGTAGTGGCAACAGCAGAAAAGGGGGCTGGCGCCGGTACATGGATCATACGATGGGGCAGTGAACTTGTAACGCAAGATACACTGAACCAAGCGGAACAACGTGTAAAAGAGAACTTTAGTAAGGATGTTCAGCTTTTTGTTCCGGGAAAAACGGTTAAAGATGCGGCTTCTTACACTACACAACTGAATTGGATTCTTTCTGAACTTCCTCAGAATGGCTGAAAATCATACAAAAATAAAGAATAAGGAAAAGAAAAATGAAAACGAAAAAAATTATTTCTCTCACAGCACTTGCTTTAATTGCTTCATCTACTGGAGCATCAACAGTCTTTGCGGCTGATGGCGGAGTGTATAACTCTGACAGTACAATTACTTATACTCCAGCAAGTGGGCCAACTGATCCCGTTGATCCAGGTGACCCAGGAACCACAGTTGATCCTGAAGGTCCAAAAAATCCAGGAACTGATGGACCACTGTCCATTGATTATGCGTCGAATTTTAATTTTGGTACGCAAGAAATCACTTCTGCGGATAAAACATATTTTGCAGCAGCAACAACACTTACGGACAAAACAACACGTCCAAACTGGGTCCAAGTTACAGATAATCGCGGAACACTTGCTGGTTGGTCCCTTTCACTTCAAGCCTCAGAATTTACAAACGGTAAAACAGGTACAGGTTCTGTGTTGAGTGGTGCTACTTTGAAACTTGAAAATGGTCATATAGTTTCAGCTTCAGATGCAGCAGCAGACCAATCTGTAGCTTCTGTAACCTTAACACCTGGTACTTCATCAGGAACAATCCTTGGCGCGACTGCCGGTAAAGGGGCAGGTACAAACTTGCTGGTTTGGGGAGATGATACAACTAAAGCATCTTCTGTTTCATTGGCGGTTCCAGGTAAAACAACAAAATTAGCTGATACTTATCAATCAACTCTGACATGGACATTGACAGATACTCCAGCAAACTAAGTTTTTTAGCTTTTATGTGAAAGCACAAAGGGAAGATACTTATCAAGTAAAAGCGAAACTCACAGTATTATAAATTTTTCAAAGAACGATATTTCCCTCTCGCAAGAGAGGGAAATAAGGCATTATTTATACAATTATTATTCATCTTCAAAATATCATAGTCGAGGTTATACAAAAATGAAAAACTTAAAAAAATGGGTCGCTCTTACAGTTGCACTGACAGGGGTAGTTGCCTTTGGAAAACCGGCTTTTGCCAACCAGTTTAACTTTAGTGTAAAAGCAATTCTTCCGGAAAATCAAGCAAGCAAGGCATCTTATTTTGATCTTCTTATGACACCAGGGCAAGAACAGACACTTACTGTAGAACTGAGCAACTCAACGGACAAAACAGTTACTGTTGAGCAAGGGTTAGCAAGTGCAACGACCAACCTAAACGGGGTCGTAGAATATTCGCCCAATAAAATCAAGCCTGATGCTTCATTAAAGTATAATATGAAGGACTATGTCAAGCTTGATAAAGAAATTGTCCTCGCTCCCAAAACGACAAAGACCGTAAAAATCAATGCGAAAATGCCCAATTCAGCTTTTAAAGGCTATATGGCTGGCGGATTGACATATAAGGAAAAGTCGAGTGAGGAAAAAACAACAGACACTAAGGGAATCAGTATTCAAAATGAATATGCTTATGTGGTTGCACTTTTAATGAGTCAATCGCAAGATAAAGTAAAGCCAGATTTGAAGCTGACAAAAGTTTCTCCGGATCAAGTCAACTATCGCAATGTCATCAATGCTAACTTGCAAAACCCGACAATGGGCTACCTCAATCAAATGCAGTTATCCGCAACAGTTAAGGGATTGGATAATCCGAAGATTGAGTATAAATCAAGTAAAGAAATGATGCAAATGGCGCCAAATTCTAACTTTGACTATCCTATCTCTCTGGAAGGTGAGAAATTACAAGCAGGCAAATATCAAATTAAAATGCTGGTCCATGGTCAAAAAGACGAAAATGGAAAATATCTTGTTAAAGACGATAAAGGAAATGAAACAAGATATAGATATGAATGGACCTTTACAAAAGATTTTGAAATCGCAGCGGACAGAGCGCGTGAGCTTAATAAAAAAGATGTGACCATAAAAGAAGACAATTCTTGGATAAAATGGTTAATCCTTGCCCTGATTCTCTTACTTTTGATCTTTATTCTCTTCTTTATCCTTTGGAAACGTCGTAAGAAAGAAGAAGACGAAAAAGCAGCTCGCATTGCTGAGCTTGAGCAAAAATTAAATGAAAAAGAAAATAAAAACTAAAAATTATCGGCCGTTTTTGATTCTTGATATACTAGCGGAGATGTAAGAAGAGAGGTGAAATAAATGCAAAAAAAGATCATCACACATTCACTTTTATTTTTTGTAACATTTCTGTGCGTGATAACGAGTGGAAAAAATGTCCTTGCTCAAGATATTGGTGGTGCAGATTTTTCTGCACGCCCGATACTTGAAAAACACCAGACAAATAATAAAACAGGCTACTGGTGGCTTGATGTTAAACCTGGCGAAGAAATCAATTTAGAGATTCAGATAAACAATGGCAAGCAGAAGAATACTTTTGACATTACTTCAAATCAAGCCGTTACCAATCCGAATTTTGTGATAGACTACAGTTTAAAAAAAGAGGAAGCCCATAAGTATCTTTCCAGTACGAAACTTTTCGATTTTTATAATAATGTCTTCATTGGTGACAGTAAGAACCCGGGCAGTAAAACCATCGTTTTACAAGCAGGTGAATCCAAGAAAATACCGATCAAGATTAAGATTCCTGCTTCTTGGAAGAACAATATTTCGATAGGGGGAATCAATGTTACGCGTCGGGCCACAGAAGAAGAGAAAGGGCAAAGCTTAGTGAATATTTACAGCTCAGCTTTTGCGCTGATTCTTCAGTCCGGTAGGCAAGACGACTCTTTTTCAGTTTCTTTGTCTGCAGGTGATTTGAAAACGGATGAACAGTCTATTCGGCTTCAAAATTATAAAGACACTCTGCAAGAAAAAACAAAACTACAAGCAACAATAAAAGATCAAAAAGGCACACTGTACTCAAGTTTAGATTATAGCTCAGGAACAATTGTTCCCTATGCCAAAATTGACTTGCTCCTAAATGTAAAAAAAGAATTACAAAAAGGGAAGGAGTATGAGCTGAGTATCACGGCGACCAAAGAAGATAAAACTTTAAAGGAGACCTATCTCCTTAAAGTTGATGATAAAGGAAAGGTCCAAGTGACATCAGCGCTTAAACCTCAAAAAAATAAAAGCTTTCAATTAATATTGCTTGGTTTAGCTGCTTTAGCGATAGGTGGAGCAGGAATAATAATTTACGGAACAAAGAAAAGAAAGGTAAAAAAATGAAAGGGAAAATGAGACGCCTCATCCTAATTTCCTTGATGACTGGTACGGTTTGGCAACAACAGAGTACCCAGGCAGATACAGAGATAGATAAGGATAATGGCAGCGCAAATACTTATATCAGTGTTACTGCACCTACAACTGATAACCTCTACCTTACACAAGCTCCAGACTTTAACTTTGCAAATACGGAAGCTTCTACAAAAGGCTCTGTAACGACAGGAGGTACAGTTCCTTATAGTATAGTGAATATCACTGGAAATGCTAACGGATATAATTTACAACAGAAAATTAGTGATTTCACAGGAACTATTAATGGTAAAGTAACAACGTTACCCTTAAAATACTTCAAAATTACTGTTGCTGACAATGCTTCGGGTACGATAAAAGGGAGTAATGCGGTCAACATTTTGGGACAAGCAGGGCGAGTTTTGACAGGGCAAACAAATGCTCAAGGAAACCAAAGCAGTGGAGCTGCAACTGCTGAAATTCAGTTGGATACAACTCAAACCATAACACCCGGCGCTTACCAAGCTACGCTTACGAATACACTTGTACAAGGTTTATAAGGAAATAATTTTATGAAAATAAATAAAAAATATATCACTCCACTCTTGATAGCGGGTACGATTTTGACCTTAACAGTAGTAGGAGAAAAGGCTGATGCAGCAGTATTGACGGGCAATGTAGATACTTCTGGTGCAGTTACAGGAACTGCAGGCGCGACATATTACAGTACGAACAGTTGGAAAGACATGTTGGATACCTATCAATCGGTCACTCCAACTGCGGCGTCTAATCATACGATTTATTTTGATGTTGTTGGGGATGTAGCAGGTAATACAAGTATTGGAGGGAGTGGTTACTCAAGTACAACCAATACAAATAGTGGAGTTTCAATTGTTGAAGGAAAAAGTTTGTCTATTAATGGTAATGGACATATGCTCTATTTAGATACGGATACGAACTACACGACAGCGGGGTCAGGATCGGGGGCTGGTGGCGGAACTATTCGTGGGCCGTTTCGTGTACCTAATGCTGGTGTAAGTAACTCTACAACCTTAGCAGTTAAAAATGCCAGTATAACAAACAATATTACCGGCGGGATATTTCAATCAGCCGGTACAGGAGGATCCGCTCCAACATTTGTTTATGAAGACGTGACAGTGACAAATGGAGCGCCACGTGCTGGTGCTCAACCTATCCGAAATGACAATGGTAAAATACTGTTCTATGGAACAAACACTTTTAATATTCAACAAGAAAATAATATGACTTCAGTAGGACTAACTGGGGCTGATAATCAAGGGGAATGGATTCAAGGTGGAAAATGGGTTGAAGTTGTCACGGGAACAACAACGCTAAACCAAAACTGGGGCTATGATCAACCTTATTATACATATTATAATAACTCGCATACCATGAAAGTAGATGACAGTGCCCAACTTGTTTGGAATTTAAATGACACTTATTGTATGTATTATGATGATGGGAATAGTGGCCCGATGGTGTGGGACATTGGTAACAACGCTGCTTTTGATATAAAAGGTACAGCTGCTACAGCTGCAAGGTACAGTGGTGGATGGTTCTTTGCTGTTGCCAATAATTCATGGACAGTAAATATCGGCAATAATGGGAGATTGGCCGTAACAACTGGTGGCGGACGGATTAATGTTAATGGCTTTACAGGAACAGGCGTTGTCAAATGGAATGTTGGACAAAATGCAACTTTACTTTTAAATAATTTAAAAACTTCTGGTAGCCTAGTGTATGGAAATCCGGGAGCGGGAAGTGGTATAACATTAGATGATCCTAAAGTAGTGACCCTAAATACTCTAGGAGGGTCAGTTTTCGATCCCACTGTGAATTCAAGTAACAATTTTCCTATAACGATAGCAGGAAATGGATTAAGGACTCATACTTCAACAACAGCAGCCGTATTTGATGCAAATCTCCCAGATTTGGTTACACCTAACCAAAATAATCTGAGCACGGGAGATATCTGGTACAGGCAAAACACAGGAACAATCACTGGCTTAGGTGCTAACGCTAGTTCTGCTTTAGTACCTAATAATTATTCGAGTGCAGATTTAACAGGTATGAAAACTGCCAAATATATATCCTGGTATCAGCCGATAGGCTTCTGGATGGATGCAGCTAAATCATCTATGGCAAGAAGTTTTAATATCTCTTTAAATCCCAACGATAGCAACGGCACACCAGCCGATAGCTCATGGTCAAATTTAATTAATGGAAATGAGACACAAACCTTGGTTGTAGGGGATGATCGGGGACAAGCACCAAACTTTAATCTTTCGGTAACCATGATGCAAAATAATTTTGCAGATAATATCGACTATTATTGGAGCAATCCTGCCAATCCAGCAGATAACAAAACTTTGGGTACTGGCTTGGCTGTGTCTATTGCCTCAGTAACTTCAGATACAAGTTTGCCTTCTTTTATTTCAATGGCGAATGCAGGGCAAAATTATACATTGACTGCTCCACAAACTTCAGGAATAAAAATTAAAGCAAAAAACACACTATTGACGCAAACAGGAACACCATCTGGTGTCTTTAAATATACCATCGCAGATGGACCAGCATAGGAGGAGAGGAGAAAAATGAAACGATTTTTTATAATGGGTGCAGTTTTGTCTGTTGCTCTTCCAAGTATGCTTGCAGTTAATAAGGTGTCAGCAGCAGTTCCCGTTATTGCACCTAAGGCAACGATAACGATCACTCAAAAGCTTACAGCAGGAAATATTATTCTCTCAGAAAGTATGGCAAAGACGCTTACTGAAAGCCAACTTCAATCTTTCATGGAAGTAAAAGGGCAAGATTTATCAGGCCTGAAGCTTGATGGAAATACTTTAGCGACTGCCAATGCTGGGCTAAAGGGTAAAGATTATATTGATATTCCGGTTACATGGTCAACGACAAATGAAACAGCGCAAGCACATCTTGTCGTGGTTTCTGATGATGCAGTCATTTCCTCTGATCGTCAGAGAGCGATCAATGCATATCCCGTAACTTTAGGGCAGGATATCGCGAATACGATTGGAGCAAACAGTGATCAACCAACACTTGATTATTATACGCAAGCGAAAGCTTATCATTCTGACGGAACAGTGAGTTCAGCTGCTTTAGAAGATTCTGCTGCATACTTTACGGCCTTGAAGAATGCTCAATCTAATGACATTGTCGATGTGACTTATAATTTTTCGAGCTCAGATAAAAGCATTTCAAAAACTGTTGCTATATCAATATTTACGGGGAGTCTAAATTTCACCAGTGCACCATCAACAATGGATTTTGGACAGCTAAAAGTTAAAAATAGTAATGTGGTTGATTTTCCTGCCTATACTCAAGATCTCGTGGTTACAGATACAAGACAAAGCAGCAAAAATACAGGATGGACAATGTTTGTTAAAGAAACTCAGCCGTTAGTTGAAGTTGATGCTACAGGCACACCAATTACTGGCGGTCATTCACTTGCTGGGACTTTATTCTTTAGTGCTGATGGCACCAACAATACCGCGCTTTCAGCAAGTAATGCTCAAGTAGAAAGTCAGCCAAGTGGCACAAATGGTGGAACCTTTAATCTCAGTCAAAATTGGGGGAGCACAACGAAAAAAGGACTCTATCTTGATGTACCTGTGACTCAACAATATGCTGCAAAATATAAAGGAGAACTGACGTGGACATTGTCGGATGTTCCAGGTAATAAATAAGAAGAAAAAGGAGATTTTAAATCTCTTTTTTTTATGAAGAAGAAAACAAGTAAAGTTGTCACGCAAGTCATGTTATAATATGCTCATGTTAACTTTTTTAATAATAGTACTGGTTCTCATTTTTTTAGTTCTTATGTTTAGCTTAGGTCTATTCATGTTTATTGAAAATAAAAATCGCAGCATTTGGATTCAACAACCCCAAAGAAATGATCCTCTGTATGCCGAATGGTACGCGTTCATGCAAGCTGAAAAAGAAGAGTGGTGTTTACAGACACACGATAATTTAACGCTTAAGGCGTGGTATTTACCAGCTACCAAGCCGACAAATAAGACGATCTTATTGGCCAATGGCTATAAATCTGTTCGAGACAGATATGGTGCTTTTGGTTGGCTCTTTCATGAGCTGGGCTACAACGTTCTCATGCCGGACTATCGTGCAGGTGCAAAAAGTCCAGGAAAATTCATTGGTTTTGGCTGGTTAGACCGTAAAGATAATCTAGGTTGGATTAAACAGATTATTGAGAAAAACCCAGAAAGTGAAATCGCAATGTTCGGTATTTCGATGGGAGCCTCTGCCACAATGATGCTTTCAGGTGAAGACTTGCCTGAACATGTTAAATGTTTTATTGAAGATTGTGGTTATGATACGGTTTGGAACGAGTTGGCGCATAAAGCAAAGCATGATTATCATTTGCCACCATTTCCGCTGATTCACCTCCTTTCTTTTTGGTCTAAACTTTTTGCGGGTTACGATTGGAAGGAAGCCTCGTCAATTACGCAATTAAATAAAAATACGAAGCCCTTCCTCTTTATTCATGGAGATCAGGATACTTTTGTTCCCATGGAAATGGTCTACCGAAACTATGAAGCGACGAAAGGGCCAAAGGAAATATATATTGCAAAAGGCGGTCGACATGTGCGGTCTTACGAAATAGATAAAGAAAAATATCGAGAAGCAGTAGCAAATTTTTTAAAGACTTATTTGTAATTGAAAGAAAAGCGAGGAGCTGGGATGTACATAAGCGCAGAGGAGATAGAGGACTACATTGCACAGTCACCTGATCCACAACTTTTAAGACAAGTTACGCAATTGGTTGGGACAGTGTTTCCAGAGGAAGACTTGCGTTATTTTGATAATGGAAGAACATTTTCAGCCCTCGCTGTGGGATCAAATCCTCACCCAAGTCCTGGTTATGAAGAAGCTGGAATGCTTAATATTTCTGCTCAAAAAAATTATGTTGCGCTCTATTTTTATGGAAGTAATGTGGCTTTACAGGAGCGATTTCCAAAATCAGCGATAGGACGAGGTTGTTTGCGGATTAAAAATCAAAAATTTTTCGCAAAATACGCAGAGGATATACGGGAAAGCTTAAAAATATTAAGTGACGATAAACCGCATGATATGAGGGATTGACGCATATTTGATTGATTTTTTGCTTGCTTTGAGTTATACTTATAATAAGTATTCTCGGTAGGGATTGGAATGCCAATCCCTTTTATTACGAAATAAGAAAGGTTTAAATTAATAAATAAATGGCAGATATAAAAATTACACCCTTAGGCGGTGTACGCGAATTTGGTAAAAATATGTACTTAGCAGAGGTGAACGAACAAATCTTCGTTCTCGATGCAGGACTGAAATATGCAGACAGTGATATGTTAGGGATTGACTTTGTTATTCCGGATATTGACTATTTGGTTGAAAATGCTGATCGTGTGGCGGGAATTTTCTTGACACATGGCCATGCGGATTCGATTGGCGCATTACCTTATATCGTTTCAGAATTACGTGTCCCTGTATTTGGGAGTGAACTGACGATTGAACTTGCAAAGATCAATGTGCGTAACTATGACGGTAGCAAGAAATTTAAGGACTTCCACGTGGTCAACGAAGAAACAGAAATTGATTTTGGTCAAGCTGTAATTTCCTTCTTCTCCACAACACATACAATCCCAGAATCAATGGGGATTGTCATTGGAACGGACTCTGGGAACATTGTTTATACAGGAGATTTCCGCTTTGATCCAGCCGTTGCTCCTGGTTACCGTACAAACATGCGACGCCTCGCTGAAATTGGAAGCAGTAAAGTCCTTGCTTTACTTTCAAGCTCACCAAATGCTTTGTCAACAGCTCAATCTGCAAGTGAACATGAAATCTACGAAAAAATATTCGATACAATTGATGAAGCACAAGGCCGTGTCATCATTGCTTGTAACGCAGGGAATCTCGGGCGCATCCAACAAGTAGTCGATGCATCAATCAAGCTTGGACGCCATATCGTCTTTACTGGGCAAGATATGGACCAAATCGTTGAAACAGCAACGCGTTTGAAAAAGTTGCAAATTGAAGATAAAAAAGCAATCATTAAACCAAATGAAATCAGTAAATACGCTGATGATGAACTTGTCATCATTGAAACAGGTCGCATGGGTGAACCTTTAAAAGTTCTCGGTGACATGGCGCACAAACGCCACAAATGGGTGAAAATTAAAGAAGGAGATGTAGCGTTTGCTGTAACAACTCCTTCAGTAGCTTATGAAACATTAGTGGCACGCATTGAAAATGACGTTTATCGTGCAGGTGGTGTGATGAAGATGTTGGGCGGAGATTTAAAAGTTTCAGGTCATGCCAATGCGCGTGATTTGCAATTTATGATTGATATCTTACGACCTAAAAATCTTATCCCTATTCAAGGTGAATACCGTGAGTTACGTGCACATGCTGAATTAGCCATGGAAATGGGCATGCTCCCAGAACACATTTTCATCGCTAAAAAAGGGGAGTCTGTTTCGTTTAATAAAAAAGACGAGATGATCCCTGCAGGTGCTGTGCCAGCAGAAAACGTAATGATTGATGGTTCGGGTATTGGTGACATTGGCTCAGTCGTTTTACGTGACCGTAAAGTTTTGTCAGAAGACGGTATTTTCATTGCTGTTATCACGATCAGTAAGAGCGACCGTAAAATCATCAGTCAAACACGTGTCCATACGCGTGGCTTTGTCTATGTCAAAACATCACGTGATTTGATGAAAGATGCAGGAAATTTGGTTAATGAAACCGTTGAAAAATATCTTGCAGGAACAACTTTTGACTGGTCAGAACTTAAGGGCGCGATTCGTGATGCTCTTGGTAAATTCCTCTACAACCAAACACGTCGTAAACCAGTTGTTCTTCCTGTCGTGATGGAAGCTCGTGCACCACAAGAATTAACACGTCGCTACAAGAGCAACAAAAAGAAAGCAAATAAAGCCACTGAAAAGTCTGAATAAGACTTTTCGGAGAGTGTGTTTGTTCAAGAACGTTGAAAAATTATCATATAGTAAAGGCCTGTCTTTTGCTATATTTTTTTGATAATGGCAAGTTCTCACAGTACAGTAACTACAGGAGAGTAAAGCAAGCATCTTATGCAGAAAAATTTAAAAAAATTAACAGCTTTGCAGATTATTTTTATCGCCTTTTTGACCCTTGTCATTGTGGGCGGGACACTGTTGAGTTTACCGATTTCCTCCAAAACAGGACAATTTACTCATCCTATCGATGCGCTCTTTACAGCTGTATCAGCAACTTGTGTTACAGGTTTGACAGTCATTGATACAAGCGCTCACTGGTCGCTTTTTGGTCAAGTCATCATACTTCTATTGATTGAAATTGGTGGGTTAGGATTTATGACTTTAGTTGTCAGTATCTTTTTATTGCTCAATCAGAAGATGTCGCTTAAGTCGCGGTTGATTATTCAAGAATCTTACAGCTTATCCGATATGAGCTCAGGCGTTCGCGTTGTTATGAATGTATTAATCATTTCTTTTCTCATTCAATTTTGTGGAAGTGTCCTCTTGTCCTTTGCTTTTGTACCAAAGTTTGGACTGGTTAAAGGTTTATGGTACAGTGTGTTTCATGCAATTTCGGCTTACTGTAATGCTGGATTTGATTTGTTTGGGAATTCACTCATGCTTTATGAACATTCACCTTATGTCTTAATGGTCATCGCCTCCATGATTGTATGCGGAAGCTTAGGTTTTATCGTTATGATGGACTTGCTTAACTACAAAAAGCAAAGAAAATTGTCCTTACACACACGTCTGGCACTGACAACAACGACTTTTCTTATTTTTGGCGGCATGATACTCTTTTTAATCTCTGATTTTGAAAGTGTAAGTAATAATCCAGCCATTTTTACCATGCAGAGTTTATTCTTATCCATTTCCCAGAGAACTGCGGGTTTTTCTATTCAAGAATACACCCTGTTCAGTCAGGCCAGTATCTTTTTGACAATCATGTTGATGATTATCGGTGGTACATCTGGCTCTACAGCTGGCGGTTTAAAAACGACAACGATTGGTGTTTTAGCCCTTAACGTCCGCTCAATCATTAAACGTGACAAGCACACGAGTTTTAAAAATAGAACGATTCCACAAAGTGTTGTCAAACAAGCTTATGAGTCAGTCTTTCTCTATTTCTTTATGATGGTTATTGCAACGTTTGCCTTGCTCTTAACCAATCCAAAATTCCGCGTGGATCAGCTCTTGTTCGAAGTTATTTCTGCTCTATCGACCGTAGGGCTAAGTATGGGAGTAACTCCTGGACTCAATGTTCCCGGCAAAATTATTGTAGGGCTTCTTATGTTTATCGGACGCGTTGGTGTCTTTACAATTATTTATTCTCTGAATGCCAAAGACAGTCATGAGTCGCTTTATAAATACCCTGAAGAAAAGGTAATGGTAGGTTAATATGAAATCATTTGTTGTTATAGGTCTGGGACGTTTTGGCTCAGCAGTTGCGAAAACAATTGCTGAAACGGAAGCAGATTTGCTTGTGATTGACCAGAATGAAGATCGTGTCAATCTTTTTAAGGATATGGTTCCTAATGCCATCATTGCCGATGCAAAAGATGAGCGTGTCTTGGATGAGATAGGTATTCAAGATTTTGATGTTGCTGTTGTAGCCATCGGAGAAGACATCCAATCTTCTGTGTTGGTGACTATGCTGGCAAAAGATGCTGGAGTGCCTCAAGTCATCACCAAGGCTGTAGATAAAAATCATTATCGTCTTTTGGAAAAAATTGGTGCTGATCGTGTGGTTCTACCTGAGGTAGAAATGGGACGTAAGATTGCCGAAAGTTTAATCTTTGAGAACATCAGTAATGTCGTGGATATTGCTGAGAATATTGAGTTTGCAGAAGTAAAAGTATGTTCACGTAAAATGAATAACCGGGTTATTTCTGAAATTGATGATTTTACTCACTATGACTTAAACATCAGCTATGTTAAGCATATCAATGGAAAAGTTGAAATCGCCTCAGGAGATACGCGACTCATGATTGGGGATTCACTCTTTGTCATTGGACGTCCTGAAGATATCCAAAAACTTTCCGAAAAAAATTAGAAGTTTTCCAACTTCTGGTGGATTTAAGCCTCGACAGAATATGGTATAATAAAACTATCTGAATAAAATAATAGAACTGGAATATAACTATGGCTTTTGAAAATTTAACTGAACGTTTGCAAAATGTCTTTAAAAATTTGCGTGGCAAAAAGAAAATTACAGAACAAGATGTAGCAGAAATCACGAAAGAAATACGTGTGGCCCTTCTCGAAGCCGACGTTGCTCTTCCTGTGGTGAAAAAGTTTATCAAAGCGATCCGTGAACGTGCAATTGGGACAGAAGTCTCAGAAGCACTAAATCCTGCGCAACAAATTATTTCGATTGTTAACGAAGAATTAACTGCGATTTTAGGGGGCGGGGAAGCTGAGTTACTCAAATCACCTAAAATTCCAACTATCATCATGATGGTGGGTTTGCAAGGGGCAGGTAAAACAACCTTTGCGGGTAAACTTGCTAAAAAACTTAAAGAAGAACAAAATGCACGCCCAATGATGATTGCGGCTGACGTTTATCGTCCAGCAGCCATTGACCAATTAAAAACATTAGGTGAACAACTCGACATTCCTGTTTATGATGAAGGAACAGCCGAAAGTCCGGTAAATATTGTTAAAAATGGTCTTGCTAAAGCACGTGAAGAGCGTAAAGACTATGTCTTGATTGATACGGCAGGGCGTCTCGAAATTGACGACAAACTCATGAACGAGTTGCAAGAGATTAAAGCTCTTGCACAACCAACGGAAATTCTGTTGGTTGTTGATGCCATGACAGGTCAAGTTGCGGCGCAAGTAGCGAAAACGTTTGACGAAAAATTAGACATTAGTGGTGTTATCATTACTAAACTTGATGGTGATACCCGCGGTGGTGCGGCTTTATCTATTCGTGAAATTACAGGTAAGCCAATCAAATTTACTGGTACAGGTGAGAAACTGACCGATTTGGAAACTTTCTATCCTGATCGGATGAGCTCTCGTATCCTCGGTATGGGGGATATGTTGACCTTGATTGAAAAGGCTCAAGCGCAGTTTGACGAAGAGCAATCAATGAAGATGGCTGAAAAGATGGCTGAAAATCGTTTTGATTACAGCGACTTTGTAGAACAGCTTGACCAAGTGACAAACATGGGTCCAATGGAAGACATTATGAAGATGATTCCAGGGATGTCACAAATGCCAGGAATTGAAAATGTTAAGGTTGATCCGAAAGACATTGCACGTAAACGTGCCATCGTACTTTCTATGACACCAGCAGAACGTCAATTGGAAGTCGAACTTTCACCTGCACGTCGTCGACGGATTGCTGCTGGATCAGGCAATAGTTTTATCGAGGTGAATAAGTTCATCAAGCAATTCAACCAGTCTAAAGACATGATGCAAGGCATTATGAACGGTGACATGAATTCAATGATGCAACAAATGATGGGCGGCGCTGGCGGTAAAATGCCAAACATGAAAAATATGCCTGGAGGCATGCCAGATATGTCCTCTCTAGGAGACTTGCAAGGTCTTATGGGAGGAGGAGCCTCTTCCGGAACACCTGATATGAGCGCTATGTTCGGTGGTGGCCTCAAAGGAAAAGCCACACAATTTGCCATGAAACAAGCCATGAAACGGGCGCAGAAAAAAATGAAAAAAGGCAAAAAGAAATAAAATACAAAAGATACATCTTAAGATGTATCTTTTTGCATGATAAACATGATATAATTTAGAAGCTTGAAAATGTGAAAAAACAATTTTTTAATCTATAAAAATTGAAGGATGTGAATGAATGGAATACTACCAAAATTTTATAAAAAATGAAAAACTTAGAAGATGGGTCGTTTTGGCGTTTCTCATTGCTGTACTCTATTTTGTACGCAGCATTCTCCCGCTGATGCTTTTGACTTTCGTCTTCAGCTACCTTGCCTATCGTTTTGTTAGCTTTATCGAGCGAAAAATTAAACTGCCGGGAAAAATTAGTGGTTTTATCTTATATGGTGTCATTCTTTTTTTAATCTACTTAGGCATTACGGAATATATTCCTGTACTGGTCAATCAGCTTACGCACCTCATCAATGCCGTAAGTAAGTTTTACCAGAACAATAGCAACGGCGAGAGTGCGCTGATGGATTCGATATATAATCTTTTCAAAGAATACAACTTGGCAGATAAGCTGCAAAGCAGTTTAGGGACCTTGGTTGATTATGTAACCAGTTTTGGGAAAGGGTTACTCATTGTTGTTTTTGCCTTTTTAATGAGTTTCTTTTTCACGATTGATCGTAAAGAAACCAATAAATTCTCAGCTCTTTTCTTGGAAAGTGACTTTGCATGGTTCTTTGAAGATATCTATTATCTGGCAAGCAAATTCTTTACAGGATTTGGTGTTGTCTTGGAAACGCAATTTATTATTGCTCTCGTCAATACCGTTTTGACCCTTATTGCGTTAAGCTTCATGGGCTTTCCAGAGTTATTGAGTTTAGGCGTAATGATTTTCCTATTGAGCCTTATTCCCGTTGCTGGTGTACTTGTCTCTTGTATTCCATTATCCATCATCGGTTATTCTATCGGAGGGATTAGGGATGTCATCTTTGTGTTACTTATGGTAGCTTTAATCCATGCGCTTGAGTCTTATGTACTCAACCCGCATCTGATGGCCCATAAGACAAAACTGCCCATGTTTTACACCTTCGTGATTCTTTTCTTAGGGGAACATTTCTTCGGTGTATGGGGCCTTATCGTGGGAATACCAATCTTTAACTTTGCTCTAGATCTTCTCGGTGTGAAGGAAATTCCCTTTAAAAAACTAAAAAAATAATAAAAAGTGAGCAAGAATTTCGGGCTCACTTTTAAACTGAAAAGACAGAGCTATAAAAATAGCCTGTAAAATGTTATAATTACAATGCATACTTTTTCTCTTTGAGATGAAAAGAAGAAGATGAGGAATAAGAGAAAAAAACTTATTACTGATATTACTGATAAGAAAAGGATAAAAAAATAAATGACACTACCTACAGTAGCCATTGTCGGCCGACCAAATGTCGGAAAATCGACGATTTTTAACCGTATTGCTGGAGAACGTATCTCGATTGTCGAAGATATTCCTGGAGTAACACGTGACCGTATTTATGCCACAGGCGAATGGTTGAACAAAAAATTCTCGCTTATTGATACTGGGGGGATTGAACTTTCGGATGAGCCTTTCATGACACAGATCCGTGCCCAAGCAGAGATTGCGATGGAAGAAGCGGATGTTATCGTAGCCGTTGTGGATGGAGAAACAGGAATTACCGATGCTGACGAACACGTAGCACAAATCCTCTACCGTACAGATAAACCAATAATCCTTGTGGTCAATAAAGTAGATAACCCAGAACGTCGAATGGAAATTTTTGACTTCTATTCACTTGGACTGGGAGAACCTTATCCTGTATCTGCGGTGCACGGCTTGGGTACAGGGGATGTACTTGATGCAATCATTGAAAACTTACCCACAGAAACAGAAGAAGAAAATCCAGATGTCATCAAATTTAGTTTGATTGGTCGTCCAAATGTTGGTAAATCAAGTTTGATTAATGCCATTCTCGGAGAAGACCGTGTCATTGCGAGCCCTGTTGCAGGTACCACACGTGATGCGATTGATACAAGCTTTACTGATGCTGAAGGGCAAGAATTCCTCATGATTGATACAGCAGGGATGCGTAAATCTGGGAAAATCTACGAAAACACAGAAAAATATTCTGTGATGCGTGCCATGCGTGCCATTGATCGGAGCGACATTGTCCTTATGGTCATCAATGCTGAAGAGGGAATTCGTGAATACGACATGCGGATTGCTGGTTTTGCTCATGATGCAGGTAAAGGGATTCTTCTCGTGGTGAACAAGTGGGATACACTTGAAAAAGACAATTACACCATGAAAAAATTCGAAGACGATATCCGTTGGAAATTTAAATTCCTTGATTATGCACCGATTGTTTATGTTTCAGCTAAAACAGGTCAACGTCTTCATAAACTTCCAGATATGATTAAGGAAATTCACCATTCACAAAATCTTCGTATTTCAAGTTCTGTCTTGAATGATGTTATTATGGATGCGGTAGCAATTAATCCGACTCCGACAGATAAAGGGAAACGTTTGAAGATTTTCTATGCCACACAAGTTGCTGTTAAACCACCAACATTTGTGGTCTTCGTGAATGAAGAAGAACTGATGCATTTCTCTTATATGCGCTTCTTAGAAAATCAAATCCGTAAAGCCTTTGTCTTTGAAGGTACACCAATTCATTTGATTGCACGTAAACGTAAATAATAAATTATGAACTAAATACAGTTTTTATTATTAAATAAAAACAATCTGAGAATAGAAGTCAGGCATTCGATTGAGTAAAAAGGAAAAAAGCATGAAAAAAAGAGAATTTATTATCGTTGTTCTTGTAACTCTCGGTTTAGCAGGGGCTTTTTCGGCTAGTGCTGCCTCAGCCGCAGAAGTCAATGTCTATCGTCTTTATAATAAAGTTTCAAAAGAGCATCTTTATACTGCAAGTCAGTATGAATATAATACTCTTCCCACATTATCCTCTGACTGGATCAGAGAAGGTATAAATTTTAAACAGTATAATACTGCAGAAAATGGATCTTTAGCGATTAATCGTGTTTACAATCCGCGGTCTGGTGAACATATTTATACAAAAGACAATTATGAAGTTAAAGTATTAACAAGTCAAAAAGGGTGGAAATCAGAAGGTGTTGCCTTCTATGCACCACGTACAGGTTTAAAACCAGTATACCGTTTATTCAATGCAGCGGCTGGTTTAGGTGCCCATTTTGTGACAGCAGATGGCTATGAAAAAAATGTTTTGGCTTCCAGCGGTTGGAAATATGAGGGAATAGCTTGGTATCAAGCAGAAAATACAGGAGGAGCAGGCTCTGGTAATGGAAATTCTGGAGGTTCTGCAAATAATGCGGATTCAAGTGCAACTGTTCCTGCAGGTTATACTGCAATTCAACCCCATGCAAATTTAAGTACATATCCTCAAAATGGGTACTATCCTTGGGGACAATGTACATGGTATACTTATTACCGAGCAAAACAAGTAGGAATAAATTTCAGTCCGTATATGGGCAATGGTGGAGATTGGCAAAACGCGAATGGCTATAAAGTGACTACTAAACCAACAGCGGGTTCTGCGCTAAGTTTTAGTCCTGGACAAGCAGGAGCAGATAAAACTTATGGTCATGTTGCATTTGTAGAGCAAGTTCGAAGTGATGGATCTATTCTCATTTCAGAATCTAATGTCATGGGATTAGGAAAACTAAGCTACCGTACATTCACAAAATCAGAAGCAAGCACATTTCATTATGTTATTGGAAAATAAAAAAGAATCGAAAGTTCGATTCTTTTTTTTAATAACCAAGAATAATATGAGCCACTAAAGGTGCAAATATAACATACATAATCCCGGTTACACCAATAGCTAAAGCTCCCATTGCACCTTGAACTTTTCCTAGTTCAATGGCAGTTCCTGTACCAACAGCATGTCCAGTGCCCCCGAGCACGACACCTTGGGCAACAGGGTCTTTAATTTTAAAAAGTTTCATCAATGGCACGCCGAGAACGCTGGTCAAGATTCCGGTAGCCACGACCACGACAACCGTAATCGTTGTAACACCTTGCATTTTTTCCGTGATTCCAATAGCCATCGCAGTAGTGACAGACTTTGGAAAAAGGGACAGGGAAGCTAATTTTGATAAACCGAAAAATTTTAACAATAAGGCCGTGATAACCGTGTTGATGAGAGCCGCAGCAGCGATACTGATTAAAATAGAGCGTGCATGGTGTTTCATGAGCTGAAAGGTTTTATATAAAGGAATACCTAAGGCAACAGTTGAAGGACCAATCAAGTCGTTTAATATTGCACCTCCTTTGTAATAATTCTCATAAGGTATTTTAGCTACCACCAAAATCAAAATAATAACTAGAGTTGCAAAAAGTAAGGGATTTGTCCAAGGTTTACGTATATTTTCATTGATGCGTACACCAACAATAAATATTAAGAGCGTCAGAGTTAAACCAAACAGCGGGCTAGAAGTAATGGTATCCATCAGTGTACCTCTCTTTTATTTTTTAGTAATTCAGGATCAAGGGAATCTCCTTCATATTTGACTTTGATAAATTGAACCAAATGACCTAAAACAAAGACATTCACAATAAGGGCAAGAAGAACAATCACGGCTATTTGCCACCAAAAATCGGAAATCAAAGACCATTTGGCCATGATTCCCACACCAGCAGGTAAAAATAAAATCGTCATGTTATTGATTAAGAAGCTCCCAACCTCATCCACATCGGTGAATTTTAACACTTTAAATTGTAGCGCAAGGAATAAAAAAATCATTCCTAAAATACTCCCGGGAACAGGAAGATGCAAACTGTTCGACAGCGTATCTCCCACGAAAGAAAAACCAAAAATAATAAGTAACTGAAAATAAATTTTCATAAACATCTCCTATAAATTACACTCTTTTTATCATAGCCCTTTAATGCTAGATTTTCAAGAATTTTCAAAGAAATTGTATGGATGAGTTGGGAATTTGAAGCGGCTCATCCTGCCTAATCATGCCCCTTGACAAACCTCAAAAATGTGCTATAATAGTCTTAAATAAAAACTACTAGAAAGGAGCGTTCGAGAGGACGCTCCTTCTGTGTTGTTTTCTGAAAGGAGAAGAGATGTCAGAAACACTTGTAAAAACAGTAGAAGAATTCATCTTGCCTCACCTGCCAGAAGAGTTTGAATTGATTGATGTTGAGTGGGAAAAACTTGGCGGAGATATGGTTTTGCGACTCTTGGTAGATAAGGCAGATGGCATTACTATTCAAGACACAGCCGATTTAAGTGAAATTCTTTCACCTTTGCTGGACACGATTTCACCAGACCCATTTCCAACGGAAGGTTATATGCTTGAAGTTGCAAGCCCAGGTGCAGAACGTCCGCTTAAAAAAGCTGAACATTTTCAAAGTGCCATTGGTGAATACATTCTTGTAAAACTTTATCAAAAAATTGAAGGCGAAAAAGAATTTGTTGGAGATTTGGTGAAGTTTGAGGACAACACCTTAACTGTAGAATATATGGATAAAGCCCGTAAGAAAACAGTTGAAATTCCAGCAGATAAGATTTCAAAAGCTACAACTTTAGTGAAGTTGTAAGAAATTCTAAATGCTCTGAGAGTAAGTCTCTCACCCGAAATAATAAAAAGAAAATATTTTCCAAAAAACTCAAGAAAGAGGAAAAAACAAAATGAGCAAGGAAATGCTTAACGCCTTTACAATGCTAGAAGAAGAAAAAGGCATTAAACAAGAGATTGTTATCGAAGCAATTGAGCAAGCAATCACAGCTGCTTACAAGCGCCAATATGGTCAAGCACAAAATGTGAAAGTTATTTTCGATGAGAAAAAAGGAAACTTCAATGTTTACTCAACACGTGAAATTGTGGATGAAGTCTTTGATAGCCGTCTTGAAATCTCACTAGAAGATGCCCAAGAATTAAACCCGCATTATGAAATTGGCGACAAAATCATGTTTGAAGAAAAACCAAAAGATTTTGCACGTACAGCAGCGGGTGCTGCTAAACAAGTTATCATGCAAAAAATGCGTGAAGAAGAACGCACAATCATTTACAATGAATACAGCCGTTACAAAGATGAAATCATCATGGGAACCGTTGAAAAAGTAGATGCACGTGCAGTTTATGTTAACTTGGGGCGTGTGGATGCACTTTTGACAGCCAAAGACCGTATCAGTCAAGAAAATTATCATGTTGGCGACAAAGTGAAAGTTTATGTCACTGACGTACTTTTGACACCAAAAGGGACACGTGTCTTCATCAGCCGTACAGCACCAGATATGCTTAAACGTATGTTTGAAAAAGAAATTCCTGAAGTTTACGATGGAACAGTAGAAATCAAATCTGTTGCGCGTGATGCGGGTGATCGTGCGAAAGTCATTGTCGAAAGTCATGATGAAAACGTAGATGCTATTGGTACAATGGTTGGTGCAAAAGGTGCACGTATCCAAGGAATTATCCGTGAACTTGCGGGTGAAAAGATGGATATCATCGAATACAATGCCGATAAGGCAACTTTGATTGCCAATGCACTTAAACCAGCGCGTATCGAGCAAGTGGCAATCCGTGAAGACGGTTCAGCGATTGCAGTTGTTGCTCAAGATCAATTGTCCTTGGCTATCGGTAAACGTGGACAAAACGTACGTCTTGCTGCACACGTTACAAACTGTAAGATCGATATCAAGTCCGAAGAAGATTTCCAAAAGGAAATGGCAGAGCTTGATGCACTTGTTGAAGAAGTAGATGAAATTGTAGAAGAAGTTGCTGAAACTGTTTCAGAAGAAGCAACAACTGAAGAATAGGCCTATGAAACAAAAAAAGACTCCCATGAGAAAGTCAGTAGTTTCTGGTGAGCAAATCGCTAAACGTGATCTTTTACGTATTGCTTTTAACAAAGAGGGACAAATCTCCATTGACCCGACAGGTAAGGCACATGGCCGCGGTGCTTATATTGCCTTATCAAATGAAGAAGCACAGCTCGCCAAGAAGAGACATGTCTTTGATCGTACTTTCAGTACAAAAATCTCAGACGAATTTTATGACGAACTGATCAGTTATGTTGAACACCAAGTGGCACGCCGTGAATTAGCAGAAGCTACTTATTCGGCAGACTTGGCACCGGACTAAGACTAATATGGATAATACAAAAAAAGTATTGAATTTACTCGGTCTTGCTAAACGCGCAGGAAAAGTCATCACAGGGGAAGAACTTGTGGTCAAAGCCATTCAAAATGGCAAAGCCAGCTTAGTTTTTGTTGCCCATGATGCGTCAGAGAATTTGATCAAAAAAATCACCGATAAATCGAGTTACTATGAGGTAAGCGTCTTACAAACGTTCTCAGTAAATGAACTTTCAGTAGCAATTGGTGCTAACCGTAAAGTGTTAGCCATTGCTGATGATGGATTTGCAAAGAAAATGGAGAGCCTTATGACTAACTAAAAAATAAGGAGGACAACATTGTCTGATAAAAAACGAATTAATCAAATCGCAAAAGAAACAGGATTGAAAAATGCTGATCTTGTGTCAGCAGCACAAGAATTGGGCTTGGCTGTTAAAGCTCACTCGAGTTCAGTCACAGATGCTGAAGCAGAAAAAATCATTGCACGTGTGAAATCAGGAACTACTGCAACTGAAAAAACAGCTGCTCCAACAAAAACTGCCCAACCAAAAGCGAAAACATCAAAGAAAAAAGATGAAGCACCACGGACCTTTGCAGGAAAAGCAGTGGTTGAAGACCCTGCTATCTTGGCACGTATCAAAGCTAAAGAAGAAGCAGAAAAAGCCGCAAAGGTTGAAGCTGAAGTAAAGGCTGAATCAAAAGTGGAAGAAGTTAAAACAGTAAAACAAGAAAAAACAGCGCCAAAAGTAGAGAAGAAATCAGAAGCTCCAGCTCCAGCAGCGAAAAAGCAAGAAGAAAAAACTACTAAACCAGTGAAAGAAGAACCTAAAAAAGCATTGGATAAAAAACCAAGGATTCAAATCAAAGTCGTAAAACGCGCAGAAGATATCAAAAAAGAAGCAGCGAAAAAAGATGCTGCTCGTCAAGAGCGTCGTCAAAATGATCGCCGTAACAACGACAATCGTCGTGGTGGGCAAGGTCGCAATCAAAATGACAATCGTCGCAATAATGATAACCAAAATCGTGGCGGCAATAAATTTGAGAGCAAACCATCAACAGAAGTATTCTCAGCACCTGCTACTTCTGGTAAAAACAATAACCGCCGTGATCGTGACCGCAAGAAAAGTGAACACGACAAAACTTCAGATGGTCGTCGTCCAGGCGGACCATTGCGTGTAAACGATAACCGTAATCAAGTACGTAATGCACGTAACTCAAACTGGAATCAAAAAGGGCGCCGTGGCGGTAAAAACCAACAATCTGCTGCACCAGTATCGACACGTAAATTCCATGAATTACCAGAATCAGTAGAGTATGCTGAAGGAATGAACGTTCAAGATATTGCAAAAGCAATCAAACGTGAACCAGCTGAAATCATCAAAAAACTCTTCATGATGGGAACAATGGTTAATCAAAACCAATCTCTTGATGAAGACACTTTGGAATTAATACTTATGGATTATGGCATTACTCCGGTTAAAAAAGTGGAAGAAGACCAATCTGATATTGAACGTCTTTTTGTTGAAGAAGGTTACCTTAACGAAGAAAACATGGTAGAACGTCCAGCCGTTGTGACAATCATGGGTCACGTTGACCATGGTAAAACAACCTTGCTTGACCGTTTCCGTGAATCTCGTGTCACTGAAGGCGAAGCTGGTGGTATCACACAACATATTGGGGCTTATCAAATCAAAACTGGTGATAAGAAAATCACTTTCTTGGACACACCAGGACACGAAGCATTCACAAGCATGCGTGCACGTGGTGCCTCAGTAACTGATATTACGATCTTGGTTGTTGCCGCTGATGATGGTGTTATGCCACAAACGATTGAAGCTATCAATCACTCAAAAGCTGCTGGTGTGCCAATCATCGTTGCTATCAATAAAATCGATAAGCCAGGCGCAAATCCACAACGTGTGATCCAAGAATTAGCTGAACATGGTGTTATGTCACAAGCTTGGGGCGGTGAATCTGAATTTGTTGAAATCTCAGCTAAGTTCAATCAAAATCTCGATGCCCTTTTGGAAACTGTCTTGCTTGTTGCTGAAATGCAAGAACTTAAAGCAGATCCAACTGTCCGTGCTATTGGTACAGTCGTTGAAGCACGTCTTGACCAAGGACGTGGTGCGATTGCAACACTCTTGGTACAACAAGGTACACTTCATGTCCAAGACCCAATCGTTGTTGGTAACACATACGGTCGTGTACGTACGATGACAAATGACTTGGGCCGTCGTATCAAAGAAGCATTGCCATCAACGCCAGTCGAATTAACGGGTCTCTCTGATGTTCCTCAAGCTGGGGATCATTTCGCGGTATTTGAAGATGAAAAATCTGCGCGTGCAGCTGGTGAAGAACGTGCCAAACGTGCTCAATTGATTAAACGTCAAAACACACGCCGTGTAAGTCTTGATAACCTCTTTGATACACTTAAAGAAGGCCAAGTGAAAACAGTTAACATCATCATCAAGGCTGATGTACAAGGTACAGCTGAAGCTATGGCTGCTTCATTACAAAAAATTGATGTTGAAGGTGTAAAAGTTGATATCGTTCACGCGGCAGTTGGTGCGATTAGTGAATCAGATGTTTCATTAGCAGCAGCTTCAAATGCGATTATCATTGGTTTCAATGTTCGTCCAACAGGACTTGCACGTGAGCAAGCAGAGCATGAAGATGTAGATATTCGCCTTCACAGCATCATCTATAAAGTGATCGAAGAAATCGAAACAGCCATGCGTGGTATGCTTGATCCAGAATACAAAGAAGAAATCATCGGTGAAGCAATTGTCCGTGAAACATTCAACGTTTCTAAAGTTGGTACAATTGCCGGATTTATGGTTATCCGCGGTAAAGTTCAACGTGATGCCAGCGTTCGGGTTATTCGTGATGGTGTAGTTATCCATGATGGAGCTATTGCTAGCTTGAAACATTACAAAGATGATGTGAAAGAAGTTGGTAATGCACAAGAAGGTGGTTTGATGGTAGAAAACTACAACGACATTCTTGTTGACGATACATTTGAAGTTTACAAAATGGTTGAAATCAAGCGTTAAAATTTAAAAGGCTTGAGAAAAAAATAAAAAAGTCTAGTGGTATTAAGTCAAATGATAAGTTGCTAGATTCTGAGTAAAAATCTTGAAAAAAGACAGCACGAAAGAATCTAGTAAAATTTGGCAAATTTTACTAGGCTAGACAAGGAATTGTGCAGATAAAACTAATTATCTTCCATAAACCTCCTTGGTGGCGTATAGAGTTGGTGGTTGCGTAGTAGCACATCCACCAGACGCACAAGTTTTCTTGCGGTTAAAACGACGGCTCTTTTGTGTTTATGTTTGGGGACTTCATCTTTCTTTTTCTTGTAAAACTCTGCGTATTCCACGTTATGTCTTCGTACAGAGTTGGCGGCTTCAACTAAGTAATAGCGAAGATAACGATTGCCTCGTTTTGCAAGAGAAGTATTTTGAGATGAGGTATTGCCAGATTGTGTTTCTTTCCAATTCAAGCCAGCATATTTAGCGACTTGAGGATGGTCTTTAAAGCGTTCAATCTGTCCTATTTCAGCGATAATTCCTGCAGCGAATACCTTTCCAATACCAGGTACACTGGTCAAACATTGGTATTCAGGGATAATTTCTACCATGTCTTCAATGGCTCGATCAATTTCTTTAATCATCTTCTCTAAACTCCGTATTTCGCGAGCAAGGAGACTGAGTACAATATTGACAGAATCTTGTTGGACGAGTGATAAGCGGTAACTTCCTTTTATGGCAGCTTTTATTGCTTTTGCAAGTTTCTCAGGAGCTTTGAAGCGACCTCGCCCGAGTTTCTGGATGAGTTCCGTGAAATCTTCAAGAGGAGTATTTGCGAGTTCATCTAGCGTGTAATCTTCGGTCATGAGTGTCATAATTGTGGCAGACCAAACAGAGGTACTCAATTCTTCATTCTTTAATTCCGCAGAGAGCGTATTGCACTTGTAGTAGATGTTTTCAATGAAGTGTTGTTTTGTACGTACTAATTGTTCCACGAGCTGAAGTCGAGTTCTTGTGAGATGTTGTAGTGCCAGATACTTTTCTTCTTTAAGATAAGATCTTGTAAAGCGTTCAATGCGGAAGTAATCCGCGATGTAGAAAGCATCAAGGGTATCATTCTTGTTTTCTTCGAATGCCTCACGATATTTCTTTATTTTGGCTGGTTGTTCCACCATGACCTCGACTCCGAGCTGCTTTAACTCCGAGTCTTCGTGGAAGAACATTGCAGGATGAAAACTGTAGAGGGATGTGGCTTCCATGCCAATGACGACTCTATTAAATTCATACTTTTCGTTAAGTGAGAGTACTTGTTCTTTGATTTCAGAAGCACCAATCATATCATTGGTAAGTGAAGCAGCGTACAAGACTCCAAGTTCCGTGTCATTTGACATGATGCACACATCGAGTTTGGTAGAGCTGACGTCTAAACCGACAAAACATTTCATTTGGAAGGACCTCCTTTCATTTGATTAGGAAACTATACTTGACTACTGAGAGATTCCCCAGAACTCTGTATCCCTTCATCCTCGCTTATTAGAATACCCATCACAGCGATTACTTACCGCCTGCTCGCTACTAAGAGCAGAGTAATCACGGTGGAAACAGCTAGTGAGTTGGAAGATTTGATACAGCTCGGGTCGCAGACTTATGAAGAAGACGAAGCAACAAGGAGAGTTAGCATATTCCTTTTGAGTCCATTCCTAAGAATAATTATTCTGGGAAACGTCACAATAGTCAAGTAAAACGATAACAATTGTTAGAAAATTGGGGTGAAAAATACCCATAAAATATATTATACGAGGAGAATGATTATGGGCACTTCCTTCCGTAGTGACCGTGTGGCTGTCGAAATTCAGCGTGAAATCAATGATATTTTACGTCATAAGATTCGAGATCCCCGCGTTCAAGATGTGAATATTACAGATGTTCAAGTGACAGGTGATTTGAGTCAAGCAACAGTTTATTACAGCTTGCTGTCTAACCTTGCCAGTGACAATGAAAAAGCTAAAAAGGGTCTGGAAAAAGCTACAGGTCTTGTTAAACGTGAGTTAGCACAACGTATGACCATGTATCGTATCCCGGATTTGAAGTTTGCCAAAGATGAATCTGTTGAATATGGTTCAAAAATCGATGAACTTCTCCGTAATTTCGATAAACCAGAATATTAATAAAAAAAAATAAGCACTCATTATTGAGGCTTATTTTTTTAGAGAAGTCTGCAAAAATGCAGGGACTGTGCTATAATACTCATGGCAAAATACCAAAAGTCACATGTATATATGCAAAGCAGGTTATTGTGTTAAAATCAAAATAAAAAGTATAATGAGGAAAAATATTATGGCAGAAAAAGAACATACTGGCGGTATGGGCTCCGTGATTGCGGCTCTTGGTGCAAATGTAATGGTTGCAATAAGTAAGTTTGTAGGCTATGCCTTAAGTGGTAGTGCAGCTATGCTTAACGAAAGTATACACAGTTTAGTTGACTGTGGAAATCAAGTTTTACTGCTTTTTGGAGACAAACGTGCAAAAAGAGCACAAAGCCAAGCACATCCTTTTGGAGAAGCGCGCGCAAAGTACTTTTTTAGCATGTTGGTCGCGACTTTTCTCTTCTTTGGCGGTGGTGTTATTGGTGTAATGGAGGCTTATGACAAACTGGTTCATCCTGCTCATGAGGTCAATAATCCTTTGATTCTGATTGCTATCTTACTTTTTGGCATGATTATTGAGGGCAGTTCACTCCGCGTTGCTTTTAAAGAAATTAAGGCGCTTAATACCGAAAAACTGCCGTTATTTAGATTTTTGCATGAGAGCCGACACAGTGAGATTTTAGTTATCTTTGCGGAGGATTTCTGTGCCATTATTGGTTTAATGCTAGCACTTGGGGGAACAATTCTCACTTTCCTTACAGGAAACCCCATGTATGATGCTCTGTCTGGAATCTTGATTGGGGTATTGCTTATGGCAGCAGCTGTCTTCTTGGTAAGAGAGTTCTATAGTTTAATCGTTGGCGAAAGTGTTACTGCTTCAGATTTAGAAAAAATAACACAGAGCTTTATTCGTGAAACAGTTAAGCAGTTGATTGATGTCAAGACAATCCACATTGGACCAACTGAAATTCTAATTGCAGCAAAGATTGATATTCCAGCAGAGTATGAAGCACACAGCTATGAAATTATTAATGCAATCGAAAAAGATATTCGAAAAGCACTGCCGGACAAAAAGTCTTATATTTATATCGAAGTCGATGAATTTGATAACAATTATCAGCATTAAAGTGAATAATTCTCGACACATTGTAGACTAACGATTGCATTTTTATAATTTATCTGATATATTATGTTTATGAAACAACACTGGATGGACAAAATTGCAGATAAATTATATATTGATGGCGTACATCCCTTGGTTACCTTGATGGTATGGGAAATTGCCTTGATTGGGATTTTAGTTGTGATTATTGCATTATTTGTTGCTGAAATACCGAATGTTTTGTCTCACATAAATTTTAAATACTGACAATAAAAAGTGTTTTTTTGAAATGAAGAGTGATATACGATAAAAGAGCGAATCCTTAGAGGAAGCTTTTTTATTTTATAAAAATACAAAAAGATTGTTTGTATAGGAAAAATAAACCGCTTTTATGCTATAATGAACGAAGTATTATTAAACAAATGAGGAGAAAAAATGTCAATAGAACCATTATTTTTAGATTCCGTATTGCAAGAAAAACTCTGGGGTGGCGATCATCTTAAATCTTTTGGCTATGAATTACCATCTGATAAAATCGGGGAGTACTGGGCAATTTCAGCTCATCCACATGGAGTCTCAACAATTAAAAATGGAGAATTTGCTGGACAAAAATTAGACGAGGTATTTGACCAACACCGTGAGCTTTTCGGCAACACGAAAGAAGAAGTCTTTCCTCTCTTGACAAAAATATTGGATGCCAATGACTGGCTTTCAGTGCAAGTTCATCCTAACGATGAATACGGCATGAAACATGAAGGCGAGCTTGGTAAAACAGAATGTTGGTATATCATTTCAGCAGAAGAAGGTTCTGAAATTATTTATGGACATAATGCAAAATCACGTGAAGAACTCGCAGAAATGATCAATTCTGGAGATTGGGATCACTTACTGCGCAAAGTTAAAGTTAAAGCAGGTGATTTCTTCCATGTACCTGCAGGAACAATGCATGCGATTGGTGCGGGTATTGTTATTTTGGAAACACAACAATCAAGCGACACAACTTACCGTGTATATGATTTCGATCGCAAAGATGACCAAGGTAACCTTCGTGAACTACACATACAACAATCAATTGATGTGCTCCATATTCCGGGAGATCAAACACCAGAAAATAAAGTCCAAGTTGTTAAAGAAGAAAATGCAGACTTAACAACTTTAGTAAAATCAGAGTTCTTTGATGTGTATAAATGGTCAATTCATGGTACACAAGACTTTGAAGCTACAGCAGACTATATGCTTGTGTCTATTCTTGAAGGTGAAGGACAACTTATGGTGGCTGATAAAACATATGCATTATCAAAAGGCGACCACTTCATCCTCCCTACAGGCATTGACCAATGGCAACTTTCTGGTAATATGGAAATCATTGCGAGCAATCCAGTAGCTCATTAAGCATAAAAGAAGCATCTCTTTGGGGTGTTTTTTTGTTTTAAAATTTATTGGTTTGATATTCAAATAAAGTGAGCCAAAAATGGCTTATTAAATTGATGGAATAGTCTATAAAATTCAGTTTGGCTTAAGGTGACCTTGTTAAGGTTTTGTTAATCAAATAAAAGTCAATTTTATGAAGGGAGAATAAAACTTTAAAAAGCGAGTTGCAAAGAAAATATGCTGGATGAAGTGCTTTAGCATTAGATTAAGAAAAGGAAGATCTTATGGAAAAGAAATTGAAAAAAGTTATAATCCTGAGTGTCTCAGGTTTGACTTTATTATCGGCATCTATACCATCAGCAGTTGGTGTAGTTCAAGCGAGTAATGTGGATGTAGTGCAAGAACAAGCTTCAGAAGAGTTTGATGTTCGTAATGATACCATACAGCTTGAGATTACAGAAAATAGGAAAACTGACTTTGAGTTGTCTGATAAAGATCAAAAGATAGCAGATGCTATTACAGATTTTTACTCACTTGATGAGGAGGGAAATGTTAAATTTAATGCAACAGTCAAGGACTTAACAGACATCGGAATTCCAGAAAAAGATGCGAAGCTGATGATTGAAGATGCAGAGGAAATACAAGATATCCCGATGCGATTACGTGGCTTTGTTGGTTTGCATATCAATTTAGGACCGAGGATATGAGCGATGAATGCTTGGGCAGCGGGGTTATATGCAGGAGGACAAGTTGGATTTGCACTAAAAGTTTTTGCAACTACCCCACATACGGCAGGTGTTGTTGCTATTATTTCGGGCAGCGTTGTAGGAGCTGTCCGATGGGCAGTACAAAATAGAGTGCGTCGTATAAGCATTGGGGTTTACCTTCCACGAGTCGCACTTTCTCGAACAGTATCTATTCCATGAAATACTTGAGAAAAAATAAAGACCAACTCTACTACGTTTTTGCCTTTGCAGTCAGTATCTTAATAATACTCCTCTTTAGGAAGTCCATACCATTATTTGAGATAGTTTTTCTCTTTGTTATAGGCATTCCCATATATGTACTAGGAATATATCATGGCCAGAAGCAAGAAAAACTCAGAGCACAATACCGTACAAAAAAACAAGAAGAAGATAAAGAAAAGATTTTAGGAAAAGGGTAATACACAAGGCAAATTGAAGGAAGAGATATCCAGAAAAGAAGCTGGTTTTTGGTTGAGCTTCTTTTTTATTCAAAAAATATAGACTTGTCCAAAAGAGCCAGAAGAAATTTGAAATCGCTCTCTTTTAAG
Organism: Lactococcus garvieae subsp. garvieae; assembly: GCF_029024465.1. Taxonomy (NCBI): domain Bacteria; kingdom Bacillati; phylum Bacillota; class Bacilli; order Lactobacillales; family Streptococcaceae; genus Lactococcus; species Lactococcus garvieae. The sequence continues at coordinate 1,305,353 of NZ_CP118950.1, read as the reverse complement.
AATATAATCAAATTATAAGAACAATTAGAAAAGAGGGATTGAATATGCGTTATACAAACGGAAATTATGAAGCTTTTGTTCGACCAAGAAAACCACAAGAGGCTGACAAGAAGACTGCCTATATTGTCGGTGCAGGTCTAGCAGGACTGGCTGCGGCTGTCTTTTTAATCAGAGACGGCCAAGTCCCAGGGAATCGTATTCATATTTTAGAAGAACTTTCTCTTTCAGGTGGCTCTTTAGATGGTTCTTTTATTCCACATGATGGTTTTGTGATTCGTGGGGGACGTGAAATGGAAAACCATTTTGAGTGTCTTTGGGATCTTTTTCATTCTATTCCAAGTCTGGAAGTAGAAAATGCTTCAGTTTTAGATGAATTTTACTATTTAGATAAGGATGACCCTAACTCTTCTAATTGTCGGATTATTGCGAATCGTGGAGAACGTGTGGCGGATGATGGGCAGTTTACCCTAAGTCGACAAGCCCAAGATGAAATTGTGAAGCTTTTCATGGCACAAGAAGAAAGTTTGGTCGGTAAAAAAATTGAAGATGTCTTCAGCGAAGAATTCTTTGAATCAAACTTTTGGCTTTACTGGTGCTCAATGTTTGCTTTTGAAAAATGGCACTCCGCGATTGAAATGCGTCGCTACATTATGCGATTTATTCATCACATCAAAGGGTTACCAGACTTCACAGCACTAAAATTTACAAAATATAACCAATACGAATCTTTAGTAAAACCCTTGCTTGCCTTTTTGAAAGACCAAGGCGTAATCTTCCAATATGAAGCACAAGTTGAAAATATTGAAGTAGATTTTTCGAACAACAAAAAAGTTGCCAAAAAGATTATATTTGCAGATGGAAAAGTCCAAGACTTGACGGAAGATGACCTTGTTTTTGTTACAAATGGTTCAATTACGGAAAGTTCAACACAAGGAAGTCCAACAGAAGCAGCGCCAATTACAAAAGATTTAGGTGGCTCTTGGAAACTTTGGAAAAATCTTGCTGCACAGTCTCCAGAATTTGGGAAGCCAGAAGTCTTCTATGACAACTTGCCTGATGAAAGTTGGTTTGTATCGGCGACGGTCACTTGGAAGAACCTCAAAATTCAACCTTATTTTGAAAAATTAACGCATCGTGAATTACGTTCAGGTAAAGTTGTGACAGGTGGAATTATCACTATTAAGGATTCAAACTGGCTGATGAGTTTCACTACGCATCGTCAACCCCACTTTAAGGAACAAAAAGAAGGTGAAACTGTAACATGGGTGTATGGCCTCTTGTCTAATACACCAGGGAACTACATTAAAAAACCAATTGAGAAATGTACAGGGGAGGAAATAACGCAAGAGCTTCTTTATCATCTGGGTATGCCAGAATCAGAAATAGAGGAATTTGTTAAAGAAAATACCAATACAATTCCGGTCTACATGCCATTTATCACCTCTTACTTTATGTTACGTGAGCCAGGGGATCGTCCTCAAGTCCTTCCTGAAAATTCAGTGAACCTTGCCTTTATTGGTAATTTTGCTGAAACAGAGAGAGATACAGTATTCACAACTGAGTACTCAGTACGTACCGCGATGGAAGCTGTTTATCAATTTCTAAATGTGGAGCGTGGTGTGCCTGAAGTCTTTGCTTCAGCTTATGACTTGCGTACACTGGCTCGCTCGGTTTATTATCTTTCAGACAAAAAGAAATTGATGGAAATGGATTTGCCTCTTTTGAAAAAAGAATCTTTGAAGTTTGGCTTGAAGAAGATAAAAGGTACCTATCTTGAAGACATACTTAAAGATGCAGGGTTACTTTAAAAAAAGTAAAAAGTGAGTTTTGGTTTCAGTTTATTTTGACTTGAGCTCCTTTTAAGGATCTAACAGTATAATACATTTATTCCAATAAAATTTTTTCATAAAACTCCTACTCTTCCACGTCATGTGGAAGATTTTTTTTATTTTTGTTAGAACACCTACACATAAATTGGCATTTATAGTAGAGGATATGGTATAATATATTTTGAAAATTGATAATGAACATTTGGAGAATTACTCAAGAGGCTGAAGAGGTACGCTTGGAAAGTGTATAGGTGGGTAAAACCGCGCATGGGTTCGAATCCCATATTCTCCTTTTATAGGTTTTGTGCCTTAGTTGAATAAGAATAAAGAAAAAGCTTCCTTAAGGAAGCTTTTTTTGATGATCCCTGCCAGGTTCGAACTGGCGATTCAGACTTAGGAGGTCCGGGTTATATCCAATTTAACTAAGGGATCAGAAGACTCCAATAAGGAGTCAGTGATTAAGTCTTATTTGTTATCTGCTTCAAAAACAATTCCCGCACTTTGGCGCATCATATAACTTGTTTCGGAAACATCTTGTGCCAACTGATGCAAGTCCTTGTAGAGTGAGCGTGCAGCAGGAGTGGAAATAGTTTCAATGATTTCAGCAAAGTGAAGGGCTTCATCAAAGAGTGAATGTTTTGGTGGCGTAACCTTGATAACTTCTTTGCTTCCATCAAAACGAATAAATTTTGCAGAGGTTATAGCATTGACACCATCTAAAATCAAGGTACCTTGATCTGTGTAAATTTCACTTGAAAGATAGCTTGTGAGGTTCCCAGCACATTTGACTGCAACTTTGAAATCACCATAATCCAAGCTTCCAATACCAGAAATGTCCACACCACTTGGCAGAAGGACAGCATCGTAGCAAGCAGATTGTGGCTTATCAAACCAATAAACAGCTGCATAGAGGAGATAAACACCTAAATCTGCGAGCAGGCCACCAGAAAATTTACTGTTGAATTTATTGGGAAGTTTTCCAGCCAATAGCGCAGGCATTTTTGAAGAGTATTTTGAATAGGTAAAATCAGCTCCAACAACTTTTTTATCTGCTAAGAATAAATTGATGGTTTCAAAAGCTTGCTCATGGATGTTTCGGGCAGCCTCGAAAAAGAGAACATCATTTTCATCTGCTAACTTGATAATTTCAGCTAATTCTTGTGGATTTGAAAATGCTGGCTTTTCGACGATGATATTGTTCCCTGCTAAAATAGCAGCCTTCGCTTGTTCAAAATGAATAGCGTTTGGGCTTGCAATATAGATGATATCCAAATCATGCTTGAAAAAATCATCTAAATTATCGTAAAGTTCGATGTCGTCAAAGTCTTCTGTGAAAGATACTGCGCTCTCAAGATTACGCGAGTAAACAGCCTCAAGGCTATATTTTTTTGTGAGATGGGCAGCTTCGACAAAAGATCCACTAATCCACCCAGTACCGATAATTCCAAGTTTAAGCATCATACACCCCTTTTCTTATCAAAAATTTATTAAAACCATTATAGCAAATTTTTTGGTAAAACTCATTTAAAACTCATGCATGAGCTATGAAAAGAGGAGGTACTAATTTTTTTAGTGATAAAAAAGATGGGTTTGAAATAATTTTTAGAGCTGAAGCTGGTTCAGATTTATGATAAAATAGGTAGAATAACATAATATCCCTAAGAAATTGAAGTTATAGTGGATACATAAAATATGGAGAAGTAATTTTGAAAAAACCATTGATTATCGGTGTAACAGGTGGCTCAGCAAGTGGGAAAACCAGCGTGTCTCAAGCTATTTTATCTATGTTTAAAGATGAAAATATTGCTATGATTGAACATGACAGTTACTATAAAGATCAATCACAATTGACATTTGAAGAACGTACAAAAACAAACTACGACCATCCATTGGCTTTCGATACAGACTACCTGATTGCCCAATTAAAAGAGTTACAAAATGGTCGTGCGGTTGATATTCCAACCTATGATTATGCCAATCATACACGCAGTGAAAAAACCTACCGTCAAGAACCTGTAGATGTCTTGATTGTAGAAGGGATCTTGGTTTTAGAAAATGAAAAACTGCGTAATTTAATGGATATTAAAGTGTTCGTGGATACAGATGATGATGTGCGCATTTTACGTCGTATCCGTCGCGATATTGAAGAACGCGGGCGTACTTTAGATTCTGTTATTACACAATATATGGATGCTGTAAAACCAATGTATCATCAATTTATTGAGCCAACGAAACGATATGCGGATGTCATTATTCCAGAAGGAGTTTCAAATACTGTTGGTGTAGATATCTTAACTACAAAAATCGCCAGTATTTTACATGGAGAGTAAGAAGCAATCGAAAGATTGTTTTTTTTGTTCGAAAAAAGAATGTACAGAAGAAACTCTTCTATCCATAATATTAAAAAAACGTTTACATAAGTGGGCATTTTTTGTGACATTGTGATATAATCATTATTGAAATTCTAAAAATTGTAAAAGGAAGTATTATGGAACTCTTTGAATCGCTCAAACAAAAAATTTCTGGCAAAGGCCTACAAATTGTCTTTCCTGAAGGAACAGATGCGCGTGTATTAGGCGCAGCTAACCGTCTTTACGCAGATAAATTGATTACCCCAGTATTTATTGGTAATATCTCTGAAGTAACAGGTACTTTAATCTCACGTGGGATTAATCCAGATGGTTTCCAAATCTATGATCCATTGAACTGTGAACGTTTCGATAAAATGGTCGAAATTTTTGTTGAACGTCGTAAAGGTAAAGTAACAGAAGAGCAAGCACGCGAAATCTTGAAAGATTCAAACTATTTTGGAACAATGCTTGTACATATGGGTATCGCTGATGGTATGGTTTCAGGTGCAGTTCATTCCACTGCAGACACTGTCCGTCCTGCCTTACAAATCATTAAAACTAAACCAGGTGTGAAATCAGTATCAGGTGCATTCATTATGGTTCGTGGCCGTGACGATAATGAAAAGTATATCTTTGCCGATTGTGCGATTAACATTGATCCAGATGCAAATACCTTGGCAGATATTGCTGTGGCTTCAGCGGAAACAGCAAAACTCTTTGATATCGATCCAAAAGTTGCAATGTTATCTTTCTCAACTAAAGGCTCAGGTAAATCAGATGATGTGACTAAAGTCGTTGAAGCAACAGCTTTGGTCAAAGAAGAACACCCAGAACTTGATATTGATGGAGAACTTCAATTTGATGCAGCATTCTCTCCAGCAGTTGCCCGTCAAAAATCACCAGATAGCTCAGTGGCAGGACGTTCAAATGTATTTATCTTCCCAGATATCCAATCGGGTAATATTGGCTACAAAATTGCGCAACGTTTAGGAAACTTTGAAGCAATTGGTCCAATCTTACAAGGCTTGAACGCACCAATCTCTGACCTTTCTCGTGGAAGTAACGAAGAAGATGTTTATAAACTTGCTATTATTACAGCTGCTCAAGCACTTAAATAATATATGAGTTTAAAAAATCATGACACAATGTTATGGTTTTTTATTATCATTGATTTGCTTTAATGTGCTGCGCTCATTCTATCCAAAGATTGGAATGAAGGGCGAAAAACTAGAAATCTTTTTTTGAGCGCTTTACTTTCCTTTTATAATATCTGTCTACTTTAGTGTTAATTTAAGCTTATAGTTATAAAATACAGTCATCAAAACAACGGAGAAAAGATGAAACGAGCGAAAATTTGTGCCTTGATTGGGAGTGTTTGTACAACCCTTATTGCTGTATTAATGATGTTTGCCTTTATTCGATTCATAATTAACTGGGAAGAAAAAGATCTAGAAATGACTCTGACCATTGCAGGGCATAGTGGCCTTTTTCTATTGAAACTTTTTGCTTTAGTGTTTGTCATCGTTATGTCAATCATGATTGTAAATTGGGTTGCCTTTATTCGTATGGATCGACCAACAGGTGGAATATGGCAACTTTATCAGTTAGTTATTGGAAGTTTCTATATTCTAATTTCAATGCTAAATTTATACGTGATGGTAGTGGCTCTACCTTTGGGGCTCTGTTTCGTTCTAGCCTTTATATTAGCGCGTATGGATAGTGTATAAAAGAGTTTGCCTGTGCAAGCTCTTTTCTTTGTAGTCTACACCAAAAAGGCACAAAAATTTGGTATAATAACTAAGTTAATAATAAAATTTAGGAGGAATTTTTATGTTTGAGCTTCAAAATAAGCTTAAAAATGAATTTGGTATAAAATTTGCTGATGAAGAATTGTTAAAAATAGCTTTTACTCACTCGAGCTACACGAATGAAGAACGCCTCCCAAAGGTTGCAAACAATGAACGTTTGGAGTTTTTGGGAGACGTCGCTCTGTCTTTAATCATCTCAGAATATCTTTATCGTACTTATCCAGATAAACTTGAAGGTGAATTATCGAAGATGCGCTCTAGCATTGTCCGCACAGAATCTTTAGCTAATTTTTCACGTCAGTGTGAGTTTGGACGTTTTCTACGTTTAGGCAATGGTGAGGAAAAAACAGGTGGACGTAATCGTGATACAAACCTTGAAAACCTCTTTGAAGCTTTTTTAGGTGCTCTTTTCTTAGATGCAGGTATGGAAGAAGTACGTCGATTTATAAATCGCGTGGTTATCCCCCATGTAAAGGCTGATGATTATTTTAAAGTCATTGACTATAAGACAAACTTGCAAGAAGTTCTGCAAGTTGACGGTGAAACTATCATTGAGTACAAGATTCTGGAAGAAACAGGTCCAGCCCATGCGCGTGAATTCGTGGCAGCAGTTTATAATAATGGAAAAGAACTTGGACGTGGGCGAGGCAAGTCAAAGAAAGTTGCAGAACAAAAAGCAGCGGAAAATGCAATAAAAGGTCAGATTCATGTATCTTAAAAAAATGGAAATTGTCGGCTTCAAGTCTTTTGCTGACCGTACGAAAATTGAATTTGACCAAGGTGTTACAGCCGTTGTTGGTCCCAATGGATCAGGAAAGTCAAATATTGTTGAAGCATTACGTTGGGCTTTAGGGGAGCAATCGGCCAAGTCACTTCGTGGCGGGAAAATGCCGGATGTTATTTTCTCAGGTACAGCAAAACGTAAGGCGCTAAACTATACTGAAGTTATTGTAACTTTTGATAATACAGACCAGTATCTTACAGGTTATGAAGAAGACGCGGAAGTAACGATTACACGTCGTTTATATCGTAATGGTGATTCGGAATTTTTGATTAATGGGCGTAAGTGCCGTTTGAAAGATATTCATGAACTTTTCACAGATACAGGCTTAGGGCGTGATTCCCTTTCAATTATTTCCCAAGGACGTATAGAATCAGTTTTTAATTCGAAAGCAGAAGAACGTCGCGCAATTTTTGAAGAAGCAGCTGGTGTTTTGAAATACAAGACACGACGGACTGAAACAGAAAGCAAACTACAGACCACACAAGATAATCTCGATCGTCTTGAAGATATTATCTTTGAGCTCAATGGTCAATTAACGCCATTGCGGGCCCAACGTGATGTTGCTTTGCGTTTCCAAGATTTAGAAGCGCAACGCTCTGAGCTTGCCCTTTCTGTTTTGGTTGCTCAGCTTCTCGACGAGAAGAAAAAATACGAACAAGCGAAAGAGGACTTAAATACAGCAGAGACTGAGCTAAGTGCTTTAAAAAGTCAACAAGAGGGCTACGAAGCGCAACTTACTCATCTTAAAAAAGCGCGTCTGAAAGTCGAACAAGAGCAAGAGAAAGTCCAAGGAGACAGCTTGTCCTTAACAGAGCTTAAGTCCGATTTACAGCATAAAATAGAAGTTTTTGATCTCCAAAAGTTCTCCTCTCAAAAATCAGCTGCGGAACGTCAAGCGCGTATTGAAGAACTTGATGCTAAATTGCTGGAAGTTTCGCAAAAGAAAGAAGCGTCAGAAAAGAAAAAAGCAGAGCTCAAAGATAAAGAGCATGAAGCACAAGAACAGCTGGAGCAGTTAGAAAAAGAATTGGCACGTTTTGCTGAAAGTCCAGAAAGTTTAGCCGAGCGACTTCGCGAAGACTATCTGCAATTAGTACAGCAAGAGGCCGAGTTCTCTAATCAATTGACTAAAAATAAGGCTGAATATGAAAATATTTCACGTCGCTTAGTGGAATCTGATGAGAACGCAAAAGAAAACACAGAAAAATTTCAAACCATTTCTGCTGATCTTACAAAAACAGAAGCTTCTTTAGAAACGCTCGCTCAAACTGTTCAAGAACTTGAAAAAGAATTACAAGAAAAGACTGCAGCTGAAGCAAAATATGTTGAAGCAGAGCGTCAAGGTCAAAATGTGATGTACGACCAGATGCAACAGCTCAGCAAGTACAAGGCCAACCTTGCCAGTATGGAAAATATTCGTGACAGTCACAGCAATCTGTATCAAGGTGTACGGGCTGTCATGACTCAAAGTGTTGCACTTGGTGGAATCGTTGGCGTTGTTGCCGATCTTTTAACTTTTGATAAAAAATACACCACAGCTATCGATATTGCCTTAGGTGGTGGCAGTCAAAATATTGTGGTTGAAGATGAAAACTCAGCCAAAAAAGCTATCGCTTATTTAAGAGAAAAACGATTGGGGCGTGCAACATTTCTCCCGCTCACAACCATCAAGCCGCGGGAATTTCGTAATTACGAACGTCTGGTGACCATGGAGGGCTTCATTGATACTGCTTTAAATTTGGTGAGCTTTGAGCCCCGGTTGCAAAGAGCAATGTCAAGCTTATTGGCAACTACCGCCATTGTTGATACAGCTGAACATGCAAGTCAAATAGCGCGTGCAATGAATTATACTATTCGTATCGTCACCTTGGATGGCACGCAGATTAATCCGGGTGGTTCTTACTCTGGTGGTGCAGCAAAACGTAACAATACAACTTTTACCAGCACAGAAATTGAGCATCTGACTGAAGTGATCGCTTTAGCAGAAAGTAAGCTGAAAGCAGTTGAAGACAAATTACAAAAGCAACAACTCACACGTCAAGCGTTGAGTGAACAAGTTGAAGCTTTACGCTCCAATATTCAAGAAAAACGTCTTGCGGAGCAAAGCTTACAGTTGCAGATTAAGCAATTATCAGAACAAAAAGCAAATCTTCAAGCTTTAGTTGCGGATACCGAAAACACGGAAGCGCACCAAGCACTGCAAGAATTATCAGAGAATAATGAAAAGCTGGGACAACAGTTGTCTAAAATTGCTGAGGACAAACAGTCTTTAGACGATCAACTTGAAGAAGTTAAATCTAACAGTCAAAGTTTCAATGCTCTTAAAGAACAAAAAAATAGTGCTTATCATGAAACGAAATTGCTTCTGTCCAGTCTGAAAAATGAATTACGTTTTGCTCAAACAGAGCAAGAGCGTTTAACGCAAGAATATGAAACTCTAGGTGCTGAAAAAGCTAAGTTACAAGCAAGCGGGGAAGCTCAGATTGATGAAGCAAGTCGTAATCTTTATGCTCAGCAATTAAAAGAGACAGAGGCTAAACTTCAAGAAGCGAATGTGAAGTTAGTGAGCTTACGTTTTGAGAGGGACGATCTTCAAGCCCAAACAGAAGAATTTGAAGAGCAAAATCGTGACCTGTTGGAACAAAACCAAGTACTGAATAATCAAAAAGCGCGTTTGGAAGTAAGGATTGAACAATCAGAGAAACTCTTGAAAAACCGTCAACACACACTCTTTACTGAGTATGAAATGAGTTTTGATGAAGCTAAAATGAAGGCTAAAACCCTTGAAGATCTTTCTGAATCAGAGCAAGAGCTCAGTCTTTTAGAACGCCAAATCCGTGCGCTCGGTCCGATTAACTTGGATGCCATCACTCAGTATGAGGAAGTACATCAGCGTCATGCCTTTTTGAGTGGCCAACGAGATGACCTCTTGGAAGCTAAAAATATGCTGCTCGAAACGATTCAGGAAATGAATGATGAGGTAGAAATCCGCTTTAAGACAACATTTGAGCAAATTAGACAAAGTTTCCAATTAACTTTTTCACAAATGTTTGCAGGAGGAGAAGCGAATCTTGAATTAACCAGCACGAATCTATTGGAAGCTGGTGTCGAAATCAAAGTACAACCTCCAGGTAAAAAATTAGCCAGCTTGAACCTCATGTCTGGTGGGGAAAAAGCCTTAACTGCTCTGGCCTTGATTTTTGCTATTTTACGTGTTAGAACGGTCCCATTTGTGGTCTTGGATGAGGTAGAAGCAGCATTAGATGAAGCGAATGTTAAACGTTTCGGAGATTACATGAATCACTTTGATAACTCCAACCAATTTATTGTTGTCACACATCGCCGTGGGACAATGGCAGCAGCAGGTACAATGTATGGTGTGACAATGGCTGATGCAGGGGTTTCTAAGGTCATTTCTGTACAATTAGAGGATGAAGTTTAAACAGGTCAGCCATATGAAGCTTAAGCTTAGCTCAAGGCTCATTTGTTAGAATTATTCCCAATGTAAAAAAAAGGAATTTACTCTTGTGCAAATAAAAAATAAATTGAGGTTTACCTTGAAAAAATTACTTAATAGTTTTAATACACGACTAGGTTTAGTATGCTGGTCGACCTTCTTTATTTGGGTCAAAACCATGATTGCTTATTTTTCTGTCTTTAAGGGGTTGAACTCTTCTAATCTTGCAGATTACCTATTGGTTATTGTTAACCCCATAGGCTTTACAGCAATCTTCTTTAGTTTAATCCTGTTTGTTAAAAGAAAACAGCTTTTCTACTTAGGCATGCTATTAATGAACTTGATTGGGAACTTGTTAGTTTATGGGAATATCCTTTACTATCGTGAGTTTTCGGACTTTCTTACGCTCAATACCTTAACAGGTGGGGCAGGAATGGTCGGAAAAGGTTTCGACTTAGGTTCAATCGCTATTTCTTGGGTGGATATCGTGTTCTGGATTGACATCATCGTTGTTCTTGTACTTTTTCTTACCAAGAAGATTAAAATGGATGAACGTCGTCCTACAAATATGTTTGCCTTTAAGGTTTTCAGTGTCTCAGTCATGATTTTTGGCTTAAACTTTTGGATGGCTGACCTGACTGAGCATCGTCTGGTTTCACGACAAGCACAATATGACGCCACTTATGTGGTACGTTATTTGGGCTTAGGCCCATGGTTAGCGACCAATAGCTGGTATACTCATGTGTCCAACGAAACTCGGGCTATGGCCTCTAAAACAGATTTTACAAAAGTGCAAAAATACATTCAAGAAGATCGTTATCTTGCACCTAATGCCAAGATGTTTGGGATTGCTAAAAACCGTAACGTTATTGTGATTCACCTTGAATCATTGCAACAAGATGTCATTAACATGAAGGTAAACGGTGCAGAAGTTACACCTTTCTTGAATTCACTTTATAATAACAATCCTTCTGTTTATTCTTTCTCAAATTTCTTTAACCAAGTGGGACAAGGAAAAACTTCTGATGCAGAAACCATGCTTGAAACTTCAACATTTGGTTTATCCTCTGGTTCACTTTTCTCAAGTCTAGGCAGTACACAAACTTTCCAAGCGATGCCGGCCATTCTGCAACAAAAAGAAGGCTATTCAAGTGCTGTGTTCCATGGTAATGTGGGTTCATTTTACAGTCGTAATAACGTTTATCGTAATATGGGTTATCAAAACTTCTTTGACCAATCTTTCTACGATCTGACGCCAACGAACTCCACTGCTTGGGGGGTTAAAGATAAGTACTTCTTTAACGACTCAATTCCATATCTTGAGCAGCTACAGCAACCTTTCTATGCGAAATATTTGACGGTCACAAATCATACGCCTTATACAGGTCTTGAAGATTATGAGATGAATCCGAAACTTTTAGAAGGTGGTTCAGGGAACTCCGTCGTTGATAACTATTTTGTTACCGCTAATTATCTGGATTCAGCAGTTAAAGATTTCTTTGATTATTTGAAAAAATCTGGACTTTATGAAAAATCCGTTATTGTTCTTTACGGCGATCACTACGGAATTTCTGGTTCAGATACAAAATACTATGCCCCATTCATTGGTAAGAGTGCAGACAACTGGACAGAGTATGACAATACAATGATGCAGCGCACCCCGTTCATGATTGATATTCCTGGTCAAACATCCGGACACATCAGCGATGAATTTATCGGTGAAATCGATGTTATGCCAACCTTGGAGCACTTGCTTGGTATTTCAACAAAAGATTATATTCAGTTTGGACAAGATGTTTTCGCACCCAACCGTGAACAATTTGTTGCACTTCGAAATCGTGGTTTCGTTACACCAACAATCACAAAATCAAGTGCGACAAGTTCAGTTTACCATGACACAAAAACCGGAGAAGTTCTGAAGTTAACGGAGAGTCAACAGAAGTATGTGGACAGCATCCAAGAAAAAGTGAATAAAATGTTAGACATGTCAGATACTTTCAATACGGAAGATCTCCTGCGTTTCTACACCCCACCTGGGTTTAAGCCGGTACAACCGGGTAACTATAGTTACAATGTCACTTCAACAAGGAATCGTTTGAAAGAAGAACAAGATGTCTTGAAAGCACGTTCAACATCACTTCTTTCCGAAAACCAAGGAGTATCTACAGTCGATCTCTTTAACGATCCGGTCTTGGCAGCTAAAAAAGCTCAAGAAGAAGCTGAAGCAGCGGCAAAAGCAAAAGACAAAGAAAAAGAAGATGCAAAAAATGCACCTTCTGCCAGCAAAAAAGATGAGAAAGGAAAGTAATATTTGATGAAATCGGGATATTTTCAGCCTTTAAGTAATATTTATAAAATCGCCTGGATGTGGTGGGTTATTCTCCTTTCTTTCCAACAAGTACTTTTCTATGAAAACAATCTTCGAATGAATTGGTTTCAAATAACCATTCTTGTCTTTCTGGTTCTCGCTTTCTATTTCTTAGTGAGACAACGTCGCTTTTTTGCAGCAGAAAATGCACTGCATTTCTCTCGTGACTTTCGCTTGGGAATGCTTGAAATTGACTTCAACTACATGAGCTCAGTAAAACTTACGCCAAGAACGCTTCGTTTTATCTATATTGGAAAAGAATATCATTTTGTTGTATTGGGAAAATCCAATCAACTACTACAAAACGTTTTAAAGGAAAATAATGTTGAATACACTACATCAACACTTAAAAGATCCGCGAAAGTGTAAGATCTTTTGGTCACTTATCTTTGGCCTCATCTGGCTTGGAACAAATATCTATGTAATCATGGAAACGCCTGTTTGGAATGAAAAGTATATCACAGCTTTTATCCTCGGGAATATCTGCATGTTTATCGCAGCAGCTTACATGGTTTTCGTTTATCGCTCAGTTAAGAAAATCGACACACTTACAGAAAGTAAAATCCAGCATTACTATAAAATGTCAATGTGGATTTTAGGGCTTGCAGTATTGCTTGTGCCTTTTTTCTTTATCATTCACGTGCCCGACACAGCACATGACTGGGATTTCTTTGTAATCTTTAGAGATACCATGCAGCTTGGTGGTCGCTCATTTACACATCTTCCTATGACTGAAGATGAACTTCTCTATTTTTTACGTTATCCCAATAATCAGTTTTTCGGTATTGTCTATAATACGCTTTTTGCTCCTTTCACAACCAACTTATCGAGAATTATTGCGACAACTGTAGTGGCAGCAATTCTGACAAGCCTTTCTGTTCTTGGTGGGTCATTGATCATTAAAAAGATTTCTAATCTTAAAATGGCCTTGATTTACAATTTGGTTGCTTTTGGATTTATACCCTTTTATCTTTATGGAGCGCAGCTCTACACAGATACAGCGACCTTACCTTTTGTCATTTTTGGCTTACTCTTTATGATTTATGCCCTTCAATCAGAGAAGACCAGCAAGATGATTATTTGGTGGATAGCAGCATGCCTTGTTGTCTTCTTTGGCTATAGTATTAAACCTACTGTTTTCATTCCAATGATTGCTGTCTTTTGTTTCCTTATACTTAACCGTAAATGGAAAAAATTGCTCATTATGCTCCCTATCGCGGCACTGCTTTTTGTAGGTGTACATCAAGGGGTTAAAGCAGTTATTGCCAATGAACCAGCTTTCTCAGAACAAGCTAATGACCGTTACAATCTGCCAATGATTCACTGGGTGACGATGTCATTTGATCCTATCAATAAGTATGGGGGCTTCAACCCTGATGTCTTGGCATATTCGCAATCCTTTACAGATGTAGCCTCAAAGAAAGAAGGAATAAAGCATCGTTTTATAGAAAATCTCAAAGAAATGGGTGTTCCAGGTGTTCTGGTTCAATTGTGGCGTAAAATCATGTACACGTGGTTTAACGGTGATTTGAGTAATTTCTTCTATACATACCGTCATTCTAATCCCTTTATATTCCGTTATTTTGACTGGACCAGCTTTGCGCCAGAAGAAGGGAATATTACGGGCTGGTTGTTGATTAAAGCAGCACAAACGCTCTATTGGTTAGCCATCGTCCCATTGATGTGGTACGAAATCTTCCTAGGTATTTTCAAGAAGCATAAAACAGAATGGTTTATTGTCGGACTGTCAATGGCAGGTTTGACAGGATTCTTATTGCTTTGGGAAGCTAATTCACGTTACCTTTATAACTTTGCACCAATAATGCTTATTTTAGCAACCATGGGCTTGGTAGACTTTATTCAACGCAGTAGGAGGAAAAATGGAATTTCTGAATAAAAGCATGTATCGTATTCTGCTTTGGCTCTTTATTGCAGCCTTAGCTATTATGGCTGTGCAACCTTTTACGGATGCTGGTTTTGTTGAACCCATTTCGGTTGTGTTGTTTGCTGGTTTGCTCTTTTTCGTCCTCCGTTTTGCCTATAGAAAATTTCATAATATGAATAAAAAAGGCTTGAAAATATTTATTTTCAGCTTTTTTGCAGTTTTTCTTCTCTTACAGATTTTATCTGTGACGCAAATTCATACCATGGTTTTCGGAGACCCCTGGCATATCCAAGCACAGGCCACACGAATTATGCAAGGGGATATGGTCTGGGATGTTTGGATTAGGCAATATCCTAACCTTGTCCCTCTGGTCGCTTTAAATGTTGGTTTTATGAAGCTTGCAGAAGTACTTCATATCTCTTATTATTTCGTTTTTTATACGTTCAATATCCTTATCAATACTAGTATTTGGGCTTTGTTGATTCGCTTCCTGTGGAAAAAAAGAGCGGAGTTGGCAGCCTTTGTGGCCCTTCTGATGCTTATGCTTCCAATGAATTATGACTTCTTATTGAGGGTAGGGTATTCAGATGGGTTTGCAATTTTAGTTTTATTGATTATTGCATTACGTTTTGACAAGATTCAAAGTACAGGCTCATTTGGTATTTGGCAATTTGTCAGTACGGCGCTCTTGTTTACTCTTGGTTTCCTTGCACGTCCTAATGTGATTATCATTCTGATTGCTTTAGCAATTTTAGGCTTAGTGGCTTTCAGTCAGCGAAAAAAATATAAAAAATTATGGCTTTCAATCCTGAAACTCATTTTAGCTTCTTTTGTGGGTATTATTTTAGCGATGGGAGTCACTCGTGGTTTGGCAAGTGCCATGCAATATGACTTAAAAGGACCAGATGTTTTTCCAACGGTAAACTGGATTTATGAGGGCCTAAATACAGAATCAATGGGCGAATGGACACCTGTTGATCGTGACTATACACTCAACCACTTTGGCTTTGAAACGGCTAAAGAAGCAAATATTGCTGGCATTAAAGAGCGTTTAGCACATTTAGGAAAAAATCCCTGGATGATTCCAATACTCTTATTGGCAAAGTTTGGCCAACTTTGGTCTTGCGGGACTTTTGCAACGGCTACAGATTATCAGCTTTTTTCTGGGTATTACAACTGGACGAAAGCTCCAGGTTGGGTCATCGATAATATTGGTGCCATTAATATCTTTATCTCCACCTATGCTAAAGCACTCATGACCGTATTCCTCTTTGCCATTGTTTATCGCCTGTGGAAGACAAAAAAAGAGGAGATATCAGTCTTTTCTCTGGCAATTTTAACAACGATGGGCATTACACTCTTCCATACTTTGCTTTGGGAAGTTAAACCACGTTACCAATTCATGACTTTTGCTTTAATCATTCTTGCGGCTGCACTCAGTTTTGATAAAATCTTTTCGGAAAAAACTGTCTTTAAACCTGAAAAAGGGCGAAGTAAGTTCTTGAAAAAAACTTATCCCGTTATGGCTTTGTTGTCTTTAGGGTTGATGTTGACAGTAATGCAAAAACAACCCAAACAAGAAATTGTGGTGAACGCGCAGCAACATTCGGTCAATCACTTTGGTTATAGCAAGGGCAGTATTGACTTAGGCGCAGGGGAAAGTATTTCTCAGCCTTTTGATTTAACCACATCAGCCAATCGTATTGATTTCAACTCTTATGCCAATATGGAAATGAAATTGCTTCTTGAGAAAAAAGAAGCAGAGCAATGGAAAAAAGTTGGTGAAGCCCCAATATTGGCAGAAGATGCGATGACTGTTTTGAAGACAGAGATGCCAGTGGGGCATTATCGTCTGCGAGTGGAAAATATTCAAAAAGTTCCTGTGACGATGGCCTTGATGACCAATACGGAAAATCTAGACTATCCGCATCTGATTGAGTTGCCAAACAGTGAGTACGCTTCTTTTGGTTTCTCTATTTCACAAAATGAGCCAAAAACAAAATTCTCTTTGGGACTGATTCTCACCTTTGCCGTTATTTATATCTTAGGATATTTTGTCATTTTGACTGTGGTAAAAAATAATGATTAAATTCTTTCTGAAAAAAATTATTCTGCCCTGCTTGGTTGCAGTGGCAGCTTTTGTTATCGTCGATCACAATGCACGATTTTATCATGAACCTTTAGGGATTATTGAAGAAGTAAAAACTGTGGAAAAGACAGCTTTAAGTGATAACTTCAATAATAAGGATACAGAAGTACAACAATCTCTTAAAGTTAGACTGCTCAATACTTCGCAAAAAAATCAGATTTTAAATCTAAAAAATGTCTCCAATCAGTCGCAACTTACGGGTCAGCTTTATCGTAAAAATCAAAAGATTTTATTGCGTGAAAGTGCGGGTACGATGCAGATTGTGGGGCAGAAGCGAGATGCATTGATTGTGAGTTTAGCTGTTCTTTTTATCGGGCTAACCTTGAGCTTTATTCGATGGCGTGCAACACTCTTCCTTACATTATCCTTGCTGCTTAACCTCTTTTACTTTGTCCTAGCACTGGCTTTTGATATTCATTTTACCTCTGTAAATGCGCTTATCACTTTCTCTTGCTTAGCATTCGTCTTTGCAATCAGTTCTTTAGGTTTTGTTTTAGGCTTTACGCGGCAAATGTTATTTACTCTACTGACCACAGTTCTCACTAGTCTTTTGACATTTCTGCTGACCTTTTCTGTTTTGAGACTTACAGGAAATTCAGGTATTCATTTTGAAATGATGAGTTATGTGACTCAAAATCCGATTTTATTCTTTTTCGTAGGTGCAATCATCAGTGTTTTAGGTGCAATCATGGACGGTACAGGGGACATTGTTGCTGGTTTATTTGGGCTTTATCGTCAAAACCAGCTTAATGAAATAAATATGTCTCAAAAAGACTATATTAAGTCCGGCATGGAAATTGGAAAAGAAATTATTGGGACCTTGACAAATGTGCTCTTTATGATCTTCATGGCAGAAACGATTCCTATGACTTTGCTTTTATTAAGAAATGGGAATACATGGAATTATATTGCAGGAACTGCCCTTAACCTTGGACTTTTACAAACCATTATCTCTGCGATTGGGATCGTACTTGCAGTGCCGATTACGGCTGTAGTGACAAGTTTTGGACTAAGAAAGGAAGCAATAAATGAATAGTTTAATTGTTCTCTTTATTATTTTGACTGTCTTACTGATTTTAGTTTCAGGACTTGAAGGGATAAGAAATCTCGTCGGCCTTGCGCTTAATTTCATTTTGATTTTTGCAATGATAACCTTGCTTTCTTGGGGAATGAACACATTTATTCTCTTAAGTGTTGTTTCAGTGCTCATCCTGGCAATCGCCATATATATGTCTTCCGATGATAATATGGTAACAAACATTTCCTTTAAAACAAGTCTCATTGTTGTCTTTTCACTTCTCGTTTTGGCCATTCTTGTACAGCATATCGGTAACCTACAAGGTTTTGCAATCGAAGATACAGAGGAGTTAGAGGAATTATCCCTTGCAATAGGATTGAACTTTTCTAAAGTTGCAATTGTGGTCATGGTTATTTCAATGTTGGGTGCAGTGGCAGAAGCAGCCATGGCTTTAGTTGCCAGTTTATCTGAAGTTGTAGAACAAGATGAACAGATGACATTGCTGCAGTTTAAGGAACAACGCTTTATAATTTCACAGCAAATTCTAGGAACTGCTGTGAATACCCTCTTTTTTGGTTTATTAGGCTCATCATTAAGCCTTATTCTTTGGTTTGTTCGGCTTCATTATAGCTTGGCTGAGATAATAAACTCAAAATTGCTCATGGCGGATATGGCATCCATGCTTTTAGGAATGCTAGGAATTCTATTTGCTATTTGGCTCTCGGGATATTTTGTTGAAAAAGCATTTGAAAAAAATGGAAAGTGAAATAAAACGATAACTTTTAAGTTATTGTTTTATTTTTTGGGGGAAGGGAAGTAAGTTTTTAGTTAATCTTTTTGTAACCTTAAAGAAAATAAAGAAATGGTATTGCAAACTATTAAACTTTTTGATATATTATATGTATGAATAAAAATATATTAGATGGGATTGCAGATCGTTTACATATTAAAGGTCTGAATCCGTTACTTTCACTAATGGTTTGGGAGTTGCTTTTATTATTAGTCTTGCTTCTTGCTGCTCTACTCGTCATTTCCATGAATTAAAAGACAATGGCTTTGGCAGTTGTTTGCTTTTTAATACACATTTATCAATATATTTTTCTGAGTAAATCAATCATCAAGACTGACCAAGGGTCTGAAATTATCATTTTTAATTTTAACACGACAGTATACAGCCATATTCATAAGTGAATAGGGCTTATTTTTATATTACTTTTCTCTTGCGGTACTCTTTTTCTCCTCTCTCCTAAAGTGATTTGAGAGAGAACTTCTCAGGTAAAAGACTTCAAAAAATTTTCTGTTAAAGACGGCCTCTTTTCTTATACTTCAAAATTAATCCTTTCATTCTTTTAATTTTTGTTCTTAAAAATGCATCTTAGGGAGCAATTATCGTAGGGCAGAGTATGTTATAATATAAACATGACAAATGATGTAAAATTGATCGCTTTAGATCTTGATGGAACACTGCTGAACAGTGCAAAGGAGATTTCTGCTCCAAATATTGAAGCAATCCAAGAAGCACGTCAGAAAGGTGTAGAAGTAGTTTTGACGACAGGACGCCCTTTAGCAGCAATTCAACCTTTTTTGAAAACACTGAAGATGTTGGATTTCGATGACTTTAGCATTACTTTTAATGGCGGCTTAGTGCAACGTAATACAGGGGAAATCCTTTCAAAGAAAGTGTTGAGCTATGATGATGTTCGCCTCATCAAGCAGGAAACACAGGCTCTGGAAATCCCTTGCGATGTTTTGAGTGATGACATTGTCTATGTCACTGAGAGTGCAAGACAATCCCAATACGGTTTTATCAACAGCCTTTTGGAATTTCATCCTGTAAAATTTGAAGAGCTTGCTCCAGATGCAATTTATAATAAAATTGTTTCTTGTACAGATGCAGCTTTTCTGGATGCACAGATTCCTAAGTTTCCCAAAACATTATTTGACCAGTTTGAAATTTTTAAAACACGTGATATTTTGTTAGAATTCATGCCTAAAGGTATAAATAAGGCCTTTGGTTTATCAAAACTTATTGAGCAATTGGATATCACACCGGAAAATGTAATGGCCATGGGTGATGAAGAAAATGATTTAAGCATGATTTCATGGGCTGGTTATGGTGTTGCAATGGGGAATGCTGTACCGACAGTGAAGAAGGAAGCCAATATCATTTCAAGCTTTACGAATGATCAACACGCAGTTGCAGAAGTCATTCAAGAGTATGTTTTGTAGGAGGAAATATGGGATTATTTGATCGTTTATTTGGTAAGAAAAAAGAAACTGAAGAGGTTTCTGAAGAAGTTGTTGAAGTAAAAGAACAGCCAGAAGTTGAAGCAGAGGAAATCGTCGATGATGGAGCAGAAACTGATGAACAGGTTCAAAATGAGCCAGGTGAAGAAGTTTTAACAGAAACGATGCCTGAAGTTGTAGCTGAATTTGCAAAAGAACCTTCAGCAGCAGAAACGGAAGAAAAAGAAGAATTCCAAGAAGAATCTGAAATCTTGGAAGATGAAATTGAAGAGATTGAAGCAGATGAAGTTGAAGCAATTGCTCCAAAAGAAGAAGTTCTAGAAGAGCCTGAAGTTTCAGTAGATTCATCCGTTCAAGAGCAAGAAACAACCAATATTGAAGAAAAATATGACAAGTCTTTAGAAAAAACTCGTAAGACTTTTGGTCAACGCTTTAATGCTTTTTTGGCTAACTTCCGTTCTGTGGATGAAGAGTTCTTTGAAGAGCTTGAAGAAACACTTATCATGTCAGATGTGGGTGTCGACTTAGCTTTAGAAGTTACAGAAGAGTTGCGAAACGAAGCTAAATTGGCAAATGCAAAATCACAAGAAGCATTACGTCAATTAATTGTTGAAAAAATCGTAGATAAGTTTGAGGATGAAAAAGTACCTTCTGAGTTAAATCTTCACGACGATCTTACAGTTTTCCTTTTTGTTGGTGTAAATGGTGTAGGTAAGACAACAACAATTGGTAAACTTGCGCATCGTTATAAAAACGAAGGAAAAAAAGTTCTTCTTGCGGCGGCAGATACTTTCCGTGCTGGTGCGATTGATCAACTTGTGGAATGGGGCAAACGCTCGGATGTTCCTGTCGTAACGAAACCAGCAGGTTCAGATCCAGCCAGTGTGGTGTTTGATGCTGTCGTAAAAGCAAAAGAAGAAAACTATGATATTCTTTTGATTGATACAGCGGGTCGTCTGCAAAACAAAGACAACTTGATGAAAGAACTAGAAAAGATAGGAAAAATCATCAAGCGTGAGCTGCCTGCTGCACCACATGAAGTGATTCTTGCTTTGGATGCCACAACAGGTCAAAATGCTATTCAACAAGCTAAAGAATTTAGCGCAGTAACACCGATTACGGGGATTGCTTTGACCAAGTTAGATGGTTCCGCAAAAGGGGGGATTGTCTTATCTATCGTTCAGAGCTTGAAAATTCCGGTAAAACTTGTCGGATTGGGCGAAGGGATTAATGACCTAACAGACTTTGATGAAGAATTCTTTGTACGTGGTTTATTTAAAGAGCTCATCTAGTAAAAAATGTCTATCTGGAAAAGATAGGCATTTTTCCATTTTAGGATAAAGTGGGGAAGCTTCGCGCTAGGGTAGTTTATCGGGACTTGAAAAAAAACACAATTCACGATAAAATGGAAAGGTCTAATTAGAGAACTGTTTTATATAGAAAGGCTATCATGTCGTATTCAAATTTGAAGTTATTTGCACTTTCATCTAACCAAAAGTTGGCTCATAAAGTCGCAAAAGAAATTGGTATCCAAGTTGGAAAATCACGCGTGCTCACTTATAATGATGGTGAAGTCGAAGTTAAAATCGATGAAAGTATTCGTGGAGAACACGTCTTTATCCTCCAATCAACAAGTGCTCCTGTTAATGAAAACTTAATGGAACTGTTGATCATGATGGATGCCCTCAAACGTGCCAGTGCTGCCTCAATCAATGTGGTAATGCCTTACTATGGTTATGCCCGTCAAGACCGTAAAGCACGTGCACGCGAACCAATTACATCAAAATTGGTCGCTAACATGCTTCAAATTGCTGGTGCAGACCGCTTGATTACTTTTGATTTACATGCTGCTCAGATTCAAGGCTTCTTCAATATTCCTGTGGATCACCTTATGGGCTCACCATTGATTGCTGATTACTTCCGTCGTCACGGCTTTGCTAATGGCGATGATTTAGTCATTGTTTCTCCTGACCACGGTGGTGTAGGTCGTGCGCGTAAGTTAGCTGCTTTCTTGAAAGCACCAATCGCAATCATTGATAAACGTCGTCCACGTGCCAACGTTGCTGAAATCATGAATATTATCGGTGATGTTAAAGGGAAGAAATGTATCTTGATTGATGACATGATTGATACAGCTGGTACAATTACTTTGGCTGCAAATGCTTTGAAAGAACTTGGCGCAACTGAAGTTTATGCTTCATGTACACATGCTGTTTTATCAGGTCCAGCTATTGAACGTATCGAAAGTTCAGGAATTAATAAGTTGGTAGTTTTGGATACTATTGAAATACCAGATGAACGTCGCAGTGATAAGATTGTTGAGATTTCAATCGCACCATTACTTGCTGATGCTATCATCCGTATTCATGAGAAACGTCCATTGTCACCACTTTTCGAATTACATATTCCTACTGAAAATTAAGAGCAGAGTGACCTTTAGGTCACTTTTTTGAAAAATGGAAATAGAAAAGATAAAAGAACTTTACCGCAACGTGGAAGAAGCAGAGCTTAATCAACGGGAGCGCACTTTAATAGCCTTACTTTCAGAGCAGAATACTGACTTTTCGTCTTTACCCCTAGGACGTTTTCGTATCTTGCAATTTGCTGTGGCGGATTTTTCAGAACTTGTAGAAAATATAAAATTTATCTTGCCTGATGTCATACAAGAAAATACTGAAAAACAGTTCGTTATTGAAGAATATACCGGCAATAATCTGAGTAAATCAGAGCTTGCAGATAGTCTAAAAGTCTTGTCTCAAGATATGGGTGAGAAACTGCACTATTACATTGGAAGCTTTTCTTCCAAAGAAGAGCTCGAGCAAGTCTATCAAGAAGAAAAACAGTTTTTTCAGCAAAAAGCAAGCTTTAGTGAATCTATTCTGGCTCAGGGTCTCCATCATGTCGAGAGTTTATTATTGAATAACGTCAGACAAGAACTTCTGCAAAGTCCTGAAGACAAGGCGTTAGTACGTGCCCTTTACACGACATACGGCAACCAAGCAGCTGCAGCAAAGCTGCTCTATGTTCATCGGAACACCTTACTCAATAAAGTAAAAAAATATGAGCAGAAATATGGCTTACAACTTGTAGGCAGTGACTTAGTTTTAGCATTTGGTCTAATTGGTCATGAATAAATTTCTGCTCCAGATAAAAAGCAGCAATCTGCTTTTTTGATTTTTTTGATATAATAGAATTTGAGATTTGTAAATATAATTTATAAAAAACTTTAAGGAATGAAATATGGAATACAAACACATTGACATTGAAGCCAAGTGGCAAAAATACTGGGCCGACAATAACACTTTCCGTACAGGAACAGACAAAAACAAACCGAAATTTTATGCACTCGATATGTTTCCTTATCCATCAGGAGCAGGTCTTCACGTGGGGCACCCTGAGGGTTATACAGCAACAGATATTCTGAGCCGCTATAAACGTGCGCAAGGCTATAATGTCCTTCATCCAATGGGTTGGGATGCTTTTGGCTTACCTGCCGAGCAGTATGCAATCGATACAGGTAATGATCCTGTCGAATTTACAGCGAAAAATATTGCTACTTTTAAACGTCAAATCAACAGCCTCGGTTTCAGCTATGACTGGGAACGTGAAGTAAATACAACTGATCCAGAATTTTATAAATGGACACAGTGGATTTTTACGAAGCTGTATGAAAAAGGTTTGGCCTATGAAGCTGAAGTAGCTGTTAACTGGGTTGAAGAATTAGGAACAGCTATCGCCAATGAAGAAGTCCTCCCTGATGGGACTTCAGAGCGTGGCGGCTATCCAGTTGTACGTAAACCGATGCGTCAATGGATGCTGAAGATTACAGCCTATGCGGAGCGTTTGCTTAATGATTTGGAAGACCTGGACTGGCCAGAATCAATCAAAGAAATGCAACGTAACTGGATTGGTAAATCTGTCGGTGCGGACATCAACTTTAAAGTTGAGGGTAGCGATGAAGAATTTACAGTTTTCACAACGCGTCCTGAAACACTTTTTGGCTCAACATTTGCTGTTCTTGCACCAGAGCATCCATTAGTAGAAAAAATTACTACTGCTGAACAAGCTGATGCTGTAGAAGACTATAAACATCAAGCCAGCCTTAAGTCAGATTTGGCTCGTACAGACTTGGCAAAGGATAAAACAGGTGTTTGGACAGGTGCATACGCAATTAATCCAGTAAGTGGCAAGAAAATGCCTATCTGGATCGCTGATTACGTTCTTGCAAGCTACGGACATGGTGCAGTTATGGCTGTGCCTGGACATGATGAACGAGATTGGGAATTTGCTAAGGTTTATGACTTAGAAATCGTTCCTGTTTTTGATGGTGGAAATGTTCAAGAAGCCTGCCATGTAGAAGGCGGAAAAATTATAAATTCTGATTTCTTGAATGGTATGGAAAAAGAAGCAGCGATTGAAAAAATGGTTGCTTATCTGGAAGAAAAAGGTATTGGCTCTCGTAAAGTGACTTATCGTCTACGTGACTGGCTCTTTAGTCGTCAACGCTATTGGGGTGAACCAATTCCAATTATTCATTGGGAAGACGGTACAACGACTGCTGTTCCAGAAGAAGAGCTGCCCTTAGTATTGCCAAAGACTTCAAATATTAAACCATCAGGTACTGGTGAGTCGCCTCTGGCGAACTTAACAGACTGGTTGACTGTGACACGCGAAGATGGTGTAAAAGGACGTCGTGAAACAAACACAATGCCACAATGGGCAGGTTCGTCATGGTATTATTTGCGCTACATTGATCCTAAAAACAGTCAAGCTATTGCTGATCCAGAGCTTATTAAAGAATGGCTTCCTGTCGACATCTATGTCGGTGGAGCCGAACATGCAGTTCTTCACCTTCTCTATGCACGATTCTGGCATAAAGTTCTCTTTGACTTAGGTGTTGTTCCAACAAATGAACCTTTCCAAAAACTTTTCAACCAAGGAATGATCTTGGGTACTTCTTATCGTGACAGTCGTGGTGCTTTAGTTGCTACAGATAAGGTTGAAAAACGTGAGGGTTCTTATTACAATATTGAGACTGGTGAAGAGCTTGAGCAAGCACCAGCTAAAATGTCTAAATCATTGAAAAATGTTGTTAATCCAGATGATGTTGTTAAACGTTACGGCGCCGACACTTTACGTGTTTATGAAATGTTCATGGGACCTTTAGATGCAAGTATTCCTTGGTCAGAAGAAGGGCTGGAAGGAGCACGTAAATTCTTGGATCGTGTGGTCCGTTTGCTCAGCAACAGCACAATCACTGAAGAAAATGATGGTAGCCTAGATAAAGTTTATAATGAAACAGTTAAAAACGTTACCGAGCGTTTGGATCATATGTTGTTCAACACAGCGATTTCTCAATTGATGATCTTTGTAAACGCAGCAAATAAAGCCAAAACATTACCGCTTGAATACGCGAAAGGCTTTGTTCAACTTTTAGCTCCGTTTGCTCCTCACCTTGCAGAAGAACTTTGGGTTGAACTTGGTAACGAAGCAGGTATTTCTTATGTTGCCTGGCCATCATTTGATGAAAGCAAACTCGTTGAAGATGAAATAGAAATTGTTGTTCAAATCAACGGTAAGTTAAAAGCTAAAGTCATGATTGAAAAAGATTTGCCAAAAGATCAACTTGAAAAAGTAGCTTTAGAAGCAGTCGAAGTAGAAGGTAATATCGTTAAAGTTATCGCAATTCCGAATAAATTGGTAAACATTGTTGTGAAATAATCTAAAAGAGCGAGAAAATTTCGCTCTTTTTCTGTTCATCCCAAGCGTCAAAGCAAAAAGTCAGGATTTCATCGCGTTTTTTGCTACAATATGAATAGTTTTTGCTGTCATAAATGTACAGTGAAAGATTGAGCAATAGAAAGAAGAAACAATGCCTTTTTATACAACAAACGATGGAGTTCAGATAAATTACCATAGCTATGGAGCAGCAGAAAATCAAGCAATAGTTTTTATTAACGGCTATTCGGCGAGTGAAGTTACTTGGGCTTTTCAAGTCGATTATTTTGTTGCTGCAGGTTATCGCGTCGTCACTTATGATCACCGGAGTCATGGACAAAGCCAAGAAGTCGATTATGGGATGACCTTACATCGTCTGGCGACGGATTTGGAAGAGTTGATGAATGCCCTGAAACTTTATCGACCAGTATTGGTTGGACACTCGATGGGAGCAGCGACTATTATGGCATATGAAGAGCTTTTTACGGACGGAAAGTTAGCGGCCATCGTAACAGAGGATCAAGCACCTACATTTATGAAATCGCCCGATTGGTTAGATGGGCAAACAGGTAAAACACTTGGTGAATTATCTGATTTTATTAAAGATTTTCCACGCACAAAATTAACCCATCGACAATTGACAGATCAAGTGAAACGTGTGTTGGGTAAAGGGATGTTACCCTTTAATTTTCAAAAGCATCAAGCCCTGCTTCAAAATGTGATTACGCAAGATTGGCGTCAGAATCTTACGCGTGAAACGGTTCCACATTTATTCTTTGCCGGTGGGTGTTCGCCTATTTTTCCGCCAGAGCATGCTCAGGCAGCACGTAACTTGCAACATAATGCGCAATCAGAGGTGAGTATTTTTGCAGATTGTGGACACATTCTTCATGTAGAAAATATTGAGGCTTTTAACCAAAAACTCCTTAATTTCATTCAAAAAGTCCAATAAAAAAAGAGTTAGAAATAACTCTTTTTTTATTTTTCGTGAGGAGCGAGAGAAAGTTTATTTTCCTTAGCTTCTAAATATTCCATAAAAATAATTTTAAGTAAGGCTGCAACAGGTACAGCGACGAACATGCCTAATATACCAAAATAAGCGCCGCCAATTGAGATAGAGATAATAACAATAATTGGGTTAACATTCAAAGCACCGCTCATGAGTTTTGGTCCGATAATATTTCCGTCAATTTGCTGAAGAATGATGAGCATAATAATTGTAACAAGCCCGGCTTCCCAACCGCCAGTAAAGAAAGCAATAATCATTGCGACAATCGAGGCAAAAATTGAACCAAAATAAGGAATCATGTTGCAAACACCAATAAGCAATCCTAAAGCTACTGAGAAAGGATTATGAGCGACGCCCGTCACGTGGAGGATAAAGAGTAGGAACGTGGATAAAATCCACATGATACATGTATCAATGAATTGTGTGGAAATGAATTTATAGAAGATAACATCTGTCTGACGAAGATAATATTTCACTGCCTTCAGATGCTCTTGTTTAGTAGAAATTTTTCCGAATCGAGAGACAATCTGCAAGATACTTTCTTTATAGAGCAAAAGATAGATTGAAATAATAATGCCAACGACAATCCGGAAAATTTGCGAAGCAAGTGTGAAAGTAAAGGTGCTCAGAGACTCAATGCCGCTAGTAATATAACGCGCAGCATCTTGTGCACTAAACGCATTCACAAAAGAGCGAATAGAGTCTTCGATTTGTAAAAAATTATCTAACTCTTGAAATTGGTTACTGCTGAGCCATTGATAAACATTTTGGTAAATGGTCGGTAATAAACGGAGAAATTCTAGCAAGTTACGAACAACAATTGGAAATAGATAATAAACAACAAAAAAGAGGAGAAGTAAGAAAATCATATAAGTGATAAAAATACTAATTTTTCTCGCATGATGTTGGATAAATTTTACATTTAAAGGTTTAAAAAGCAAGCTAAGCTTTTGAATAGGTTTATCTAAAAAGTATGCAAAAATTGCTCCAAGAAAAAGAGGAGAGAGAATTTGTAAAAAATTCCCAATGCTTTTTGTAATGGGGTTAATGTTTGAAATGACATTAAAAAGTAAGAAAAGCACAACGAAAAAAAGTAGTCCGTTAAGCCAAAGGTTCCAGTTGATTTTTATTTTTCCCATGGGCGAGTTGTCCTTTCGGGTAAATTGATATAAAGTAGTTCCTTTTATTGTAATATCATTAGAAAACGATGTCAATTATTTTAAGAAAAAAACACAGTAATTCTGTGTTTTTTTCTTAAAATAGGATCACTATTTATTGGTGACGATAGTCAACAATTTCAATGTGTGGGGCAATCTTTTCGCCATCGCCCATAATCTCAATCAAATGATTTGCTGTAACACGGACACGCATGTTTTCATCGAAATACATCATCCCCCAAGCTTTGCAGTAGAAATCACCTAAAGGTGAGCTGATTTTACCATCAAAAACTTTAGGAACTTCTCCTTTATTAACGGCAACAATACGATAACGTGTAATGCCACAGCAACTGCTTGAGAGTATCTCATCACTTAAAGTATGATCAAAGTCTAAGACAAAGTCAGCAGGTTCATCTTCGATAAGTGCCAGTAGGCGCTGAGTAATAGTATCATCAAATGTAAGCTTCATAAAATTATTGTACTACATAGCTATAGGGATATGCAGCAATTCAGCTTGAAAAAGAAATTATGTCTCCCATAAAATTTTTAATTTTGACTTTAAAAATAGGAAAGGACATGTAGAAATTCGTCAACTCACTTTTATTTGTCCGCTTACTTAGAAGAAGCGTAAGGTCGGACTTTACAAAGCAGCATGAAAGCGATATAATGTTAGATGGAAATTTTTTTCATTATTATATTACTAGTAGGAGACCGATTTTAAATGACTAAGAAAAAAATCGTAGTCATCGGTGGTGGTGTTGCTGGGGTTCATGCAACACGTGAGCTTTCGAAAAAGCTTAAAGCGAATGCTGACATCACTTTGATTGACAAACATAGTTATCATACATCTATGACGCAACTTCATGAAGTTGCAGCTGGACGTGTGCCATTCACAACAGTTCAATATGACTTCCAAAAACTATTGGGAAAACGTAAAAATGTGAGCCTTGTAACTGATGCTGTTGTCAGTCTTGATAAAGATAACAAGAAGGTTATCACTGAACAAGGAAGCTATGACTATGACTATGTTGTAGTTGCTCTTGGTGGTGAACCTAATGACTTTGGAGTACCTGGTGTTAAAGAACACGGTTTCACTCTTTGGTCACTCGAAGATGCTATGCGTATCAAACGTCAACTTGAAACTGTTGTTCAATATGGTTCAACAGAAGTTGACGATGAAAAACGCCGTGCACTTTTGACAATCTCTGTTGCAGGATCAGGTTTCACAGGGATTGAAATGGCTGGTGAATTGATTGACTGGCGTAAGAAAGTTTCAACAGATTGGAAAATTCCTGAGGAAGAAATCACAATCAACGTTGTTGAAATGATGCCAACAATCTTGAACACATTGGACCGCAAACAAGCAGACCGTGCACACGCATATCTTGAAAAGAAAAATGTTAATGTGTTGACAAACCACGGTATCGTTGAAGTTGCAGAAGACCACATCAAAGTAAATGTTGGTGGACGAGACGAAGAAAAAGTTTCAAAAGAAATTCCAACACACACATTGATCTGGACAACAGGTGTTCAAGGGAATACAGCAGCGCAGACTAATCTTAATGAAACTGAACGTGGACACCGCCTCCAAGCCAACGAATTTATGGAAGCAGTTGGTTTTGAAGATAAAGGTATCTATGTAGCTGGAGACGTCTCAGGTTATATCGAACCTGATACAGGCCGCCCAACACCACAAATCGTTGAAGCAGCAGAGCAAACAGCTCACACAGCAGCTTCAAATATCATCGCAGATATTAACGGTGGAAGCAAACATAAACACGAAAGCAAATACCAAGGAACAATGGTTTCTATCGGATCAACTTGGGGTGTTGCTAAAGTCGGAAGCATGCGTTTGACAGGCTTCTGGGCAATGTTGATGAAAAACATCGTTTACTTTATCTACACATTGCAAATTCGTTCTGCTCATTATTTCTGGCGCTATGCTTTGGATGAAGTTTTCCGTACAAAAGATGACCGTAACTTCATGCGTGGTCATACTTCACGCTTAGGTAACGTACTCTGGGCTGTGCCACTTCGTATCTTCTACGGTCTTGTTTGGTTGACTGAAGCAATGAAGAAAATTGTTGGAGAAGGTCAACTCTTTAACCCTACAACTTGGTTTGGTAAAGGGTCTTGGTTCACAGACGATCTTAAATTCCCGTTTGCTTGGTTGCAAGAAGTGCCTAAACATGCCGATGCTGCTGCTGGCGCAACAGGTGAAGCTGCAACTAAAGCAGCAGATGCTGCTGCTGGTGCAACTGGCGCTGCTGCCAGTGGTGGTGCAGATGCGGCTCACAAAGCGACAGAATGGGGTCTCTCATATGCTTACGGTACAGAGCCAATGCCAGTACTTGAAAAAGTACCACACTGGATGGAACCTATCTTTAAGTTCATGATTCCAAATCGTGACGTTGCATTGTTCATGCAAAAATTCATGTCTATCGTTGAAGTTTTACTTGCTCTTGCTATTATCTTTGGTCTCTTTACTTGGATTGCATCAGCTGTAACTGCTGCATTGACAGTGATGTTCGCCCTTTCAGGTATGTTCTTCTGGGTAAACATCTGGTTTATTCCAGTAGCAATTGCTTTAATGAACGGTTCAGGACGCGCATTTGGTTTAGATAAATGGGTTCAACCTTGGATTCAAAAAATACTTACCCAAGTATGGTATGGTAAATCTCGTTCAATTTATAAAGGACGTTAATAAAAAAATAGCTCGTGAGAGCTATTTTTTATTTCTGTTAAATTCCTTCTGAAATTGATTCTTGAACATTTATCAGCTATAATATAGAGTGTTCATGCTGTCTGGAAAAGATAGGCAGTATAAGAAGAATTAAACATTTAGGAAGTTTAATTGCTTGGAAACCAAAGAAATCATAGTGAAGGAAATCCCAAACGCTTTATGACATTTAAAACATTTTTAGAACTTGTCGAAATTAAAACCAAAATTGCCAGTATATTTCCCTATATTATTGGCTTACTGTTCAGTCTGAGTTATTTTAAAACATTTAATCTTGGCCTATCGTTTCTTTTTTTACTGGCCATGCTTATTTTTGATATGACGGTAACAGCGATTAACAATTATCAAGATTTTAAAAAAGCCAAAGATGAAATTTATCAAAAACAAGAAAATATTATTGGTAAAGCGAATCTGTCGCCACATTTTGTCAGAAATTTGATAATTTTCATGGTCGTTGTAAGCCTGTGCCTGGGTTTCCTGTTGGCTTATTTTACGGGCTGGCTCTTTTTGGTGTTGGGGGGCATCGTCTTCTTTATCGGCGTTTTTTATACTTATGGTCCGATTCCTCTTTCTCGTATGCCATTGGGTGAAATATTTTCCGGTGGCACAATGGGATTTGGAATCTTTGCAATGGTGGTCCTCATCAATAGTGCAGAAAAACCTATCTTTAAACTTGATCTCAACTTTGCGGCAAACTCATTTGCGCTTTCTGGAGATATAATGGGTGCTATAGCAATGGTTGTTGCGAGTTTACCCTTAGTCTTTACGATTGCAAATATTATGCTGGCTAATAACTTGCGTGATTTGGATACAGATATTAAAAACCATCGTTATACTTTAGTTTATTATATTGGACGTAAGCAAGGTATTCAGCTTTTTCAATTGCTTATGTACAGTGCATATTTCTTCATTATTTTAGGGTTTTTCATTGGAATTTTTGAATGGCCAACACTGTTGACTTTTCTTTCCTTTCCGATAATTCAGAAGAACTTGAAACAACATGCCGCAGAAGTTCCTGCGCCTCATAGCTTTGTTTATTCTTTAAAAAATATGGTTTTATTTAACAGTTCTTATGCTGTTTCTCTCCTTTTGTCCTTGCTGTGGCAAGCAGTTACAAAATAACTTAAAAAAGGTAGTTCCCTCTTTGGGACTACCTTTTTTATATGATATTTATTTTTTAGATGCCGCAAGTTCACGTTCAAGAGCCAATCTTTGAACTTTCATTGTTGCTGTACGAGGTATTGCATCATAGTCCATAAGAAGCGGTTCATTTAGGAAGGGCATGTCAATGATGGAAGACCACCACGCTTTCCAGTCCATCTCTTTACCTTCGGCAAGCGCTAAAATAGGTTGTGGATGTCCAGCAGCATCACGGATAATGATTACTTCGTCAAGGAAGTCATGTTGATCGAGGAGGAGATCTTCAATGGCTAAGTTTGACTCCACCTTGTCAATGAGGTCGACTTGACGATCATAAAGGAAGAGCACACCATCTTCATCCATAATCCCCCAGTCACCTGTATCCCACCAGTCGCCATAAACTTCTTCAGCGAAACGACTGTCCTCTTTATAATAAGTGAGGGCACGCCCTTTAGAGAGAAAATGAATATGACCAGGTGTACCAGCAGGCAGCACATTTCCGTCAGCATCTGTGACACGCGCTTGGGAAAGTCCAGGCATACCGATGCCCATTTCACGTGCGTTTGTAGTGGGTAAAGTACTAAGGCGATGTTTTTTCCAAATCATTGGGCCGCACTCAGACTGACCATAGATTTGCAGGAACACAGGATTTTCCTCTTGAGAAGCAGCGAGGAAAGTATGCATCGTATCTTTATTGATTGCATCAAAAGTTGAGTGGAGATAACGAATAGATGCAAAGGCCTCGGGAGTTTCTTTCACAACATTTGCCAAACGAACAAAATGGTTTGGGTGTGTTTCAAAAGCCGTAGGACGATATTTTTCAAACATGCTCAGCACAGTATTTTTTTCTAAATTAGAAAGTGGCATAAGATCAAAGCCAAATGTCATGGCTGATGATATACCAATGTTAAAGCGGGAATGAACAGGTGAAATATGGAAGGCTAACAGTGAAGACTTGTCTGGCATCCAGTCCATCACTGTACGTTGCAAGACCCAACGCCAGCCCATAGATTGAGCAGAGTGCGCAATCAGTTTCGGAATCCCAGTGGTACCTGAGGTATGTGTGAGATAAGCAATCTCATCCGTCGCTAATTGTTGATTACTTACCTCAGGACTATTAGTCAGTGAAGCAAAGTCAGAAACGAAGAGTTTGTGGTCTTCCTTTACATTGTTCAATTCCTGAACGACAGAAGCTGTATCCTCATCAAAAATGAGCCAAGGGGTTTCAAGACGTGCAGCAAGAGTATCCATTACGGGTGAAGAAAAGTGATGGGAAATCATTGCAGGCACAGCCCCCAGATAAGACACAGCAACAGCAAGAAGGTAAGTGTCAAAAGCACTTGATTTAAAAATGATGACTTTGTCTTCTTTTTTAATTCCCAAGGCTGCCAAATTATAAGCTTTTTGCAAGACTGCTTCGTGGACGCTTTGATAACTTGTCTCAAGCTCTAATTCTGGGAAAACGTTTAACTTTTTATCGAAAATAAAACGACTTTTGGGAAACTTTTCAGCAGATTCTTTGAAATTTACATAAAGATTCAGAGGTTTGTGATTGAATTTCATTGAAATCTCTCTTTCTATTTTTCTAAAGTTTATTATATCACAAACTCTTGGTGAGAATTGAGGAAAAAATGTCTTTTTTTGTTTTTTAATCATTAGAGAATAGTCTGAAAAGTCCATGTAAAATGGGAAAATTAGCAAACTTATCTTTTTGCTAAAGGTCCAGTTTTATATAGATATGAAAGCGTATTAGTGTTATAATGATTTTAAGAATAAATTGTTTCGGTGGAATATAAAAAAGTTCCAGCGGAAAGCTTTGCTGAGCAAAGTTGCGGAGGAAATATGGAAAATTTACGTTACAAAAGTGTATTTGACATTATTGGCCCTGTAATGGTTGGTCCCAGTAGTTCCCACACTGCCGGTGCTGCCCGTATAGGAAAGATTATTCGTTCAATTTTTGGCGAATTACCCGAGAAGGTTGAGATTCATTTGTATGAGAGTTTTGCCAAAACTTATCGTGGACATGGAACAGATGTCGCTTTGGTTGCCGGTGTATTAGGGATGGATCCTGATGATCCTCGTTTACGTGATGCACCACGCATTGCCCACGAAGAAGGGATGGAAGTGACATACGTGCCGCATCCAGAAGACAAGGCAGATCATCCTAATACAGCGCGTCTGATTTTGAAAAAAGGAGACCGTGACATGAGTGTCACAGGGATTTCTATTGGCGGGGGCTTGATTCAAGTGACCGAACTCAATGGTTTCGACATTTCTATTTCAGCAGGGATGCCAACCTTTGTTATTGTCCATCAAGATGCACCAGGTATCTTGGCGCGTCTCGGAGCTATTTTTGAAAAGCATGATATTAACGTGGCTCAAATGAATTTGACACGTGAAGCTAAAGGTGAAAAAGCAATCATGATTATGGAAGTAGACAGTTTCGATGTCGAAGAAGCTTTTGAGGAAATGAAACACATTCCGAAACTTTCTGCTGTAAATTTCTTTAAATAAGGGGGAATTATGTTTTCAAATGTACAAGAACTGCTTGAAGATGCAAAAGCATATCCATCAATTGCTGAATTGATGATTGCAGAAGAAATAGAACAAACAGGCGCGAGTCGTGAACAAATCATTGAGATGATGGAACATAACTTAGCGACAATGATGGCATCAATTGAGGAAGGACTACTTGGAAATAAGTCAACAACAGGACTTACAGGTGGCGATGCCAAGAAAATGGATGAATACATTAAAGCAGGAAAAGCGATATCGGGCGATGTCATTTTAGGGGCAGCGCGTGATGGTGTAGCTGTAAATGAAGTCAATGCGCAAATGGGACTTATTTGTGCGACACCAACGGCTGGTTCAGCTGGATGTCTCCCTGGTGTACTCTCCGCAGCAACGAAGAAGTTAGGGCTTACACATGACCAACAGGTAGAGTTTATCTTTACCGCAGGTGCTTTTGGTTTAGCAATCGCAAACAATGCAACAATTGCTGGTGCTGAAGGAGGCTGTCAAGCAGAAGTTGGATCGGCATCGGCCATGTCTGCAGCTGCTTTGGTCATCATGGCTGGAGGTACGGGCGAGCAAGCCGGAATAGCTTTAGCCTTGACACTCCAAAACATGTTGGGCTTGATTTGTGACCCTGTTGCAGGCTTAGTAGAAATTCCTTGTGTCCACCGCAACGCTATGGGGGCTTCTCAGGCCATGATTTCCGCAGATATGGCTTTAGCTGGTGTTAAAACAGTTATACCAGTGGATGAAGTGATTACATGTATGTACAATGTAGGACGCTCATTACCCTCTGCGCATCGTGAAACGGGTGAAGGGGGCCTTGCTGCAACACCAACAGGCCGCGAAATTATGGAACGCATCTTTGGTGACGGAAAATAATAATATTGAAGATAAAAGACCCTTTTTGAAAGTCAATACTTGCCTTAAAGGGTTTTTTTATTTATAATACAGAGTTGTGACTTGACATTTATAGTTTACAGTTGTAAACTATAGTTGTAGTAAAAATAAAGTAAGGAGCGCCAATGAACGAAACAGAATTTAATATATCAAATGCAGAATTGATTGTTATGCGTGTTATATGGTCGCTCGGCGAAGCACGAGTTGATGAGATTTCTTGTCAAATTTCGCCCGATTTGGATTGGTCTCTGGCAACAGTTAAAACCTTGCTGGGGCGCCTCGTGAAAAAGGGAATGCTAAGTACTGAAAAAGAAGGGCGTAAGTTTGTTTATCGTCCTTTAATGGCAGAATGTACAGCTATTCAAATGATGGGACAGTCTTTACTTGAAAAAGTTTGTGAAACAAAACAAGTGAAGCTCTTAGCCGATATGATCGCCTTGTCAAACTTAACTTCAGAAGATGTAGCAAGTTTACAAGAAGCGTTAAAAAATAAAGAAACAGTTCAAGGAACAACTTGTACTTGTTTAGAAAATTTTAATTCTTGCAGCTGCCAACACGTCAGCTAATATGGAGGAGAGAGAATGGAAAAAGAAAAATTCGTAATTAAAGGTATGACTTGTGACCACTGTGCCATGCATGTGACTTCAGCACTCGAAGGACTTGCTGGTGTAAAATCCGCAAAAGTTTCTTTAAAAAAGAATGAAGCACTTGTGAAATTTGATGCTGCGACAACACCAGTAGAAGATTTAGCAGCAGCTGTTAAAGAAGCCGGCTACGAATTAGTAAAATAAAAAAGCTGTCCTTAGGGGCAGTTTTCTCTGGAATGTATTGTTTACGTTTGTAAATTTAATAAAGGAGTAGAAAATGAGAAGTCAAAACTTTGTCATCACGGGTATGACCTGCGCAAATTGTGTGAATACCGTATCCAAAGCATTGAATAACTCGAATAAAATCCAAGAAGCGACGGTCAACTTAGCAACGGAAAAAGCAAAAGTTATTTTTGATGATAGCATTAGTGATCAAGATGTGATCAATATAGTTGAAAAGGTAGGCTATGGTGCTATTGTAAACGATAAAGCGCATCAAGAAAAAATTGCAGCTCAAGCACGTCGAAGGAATCGTAATTTACGATTGTCATTGCTCGTGTCCGTAATTTTGACTCTGCCTTTAGTACTTGCTATGTTTGAAGGGATGTTGGGCACACATTATTTAATGTTTTTACACCATCCTGTTTTACAACTCATTCTTGCCACACCGGTTCAGTTTGTTATTGGTTGGCGCTTTTATGTGGGGGCCTATCATGCATTAAAAAATGGGAATGCCAATATGGATGTTCTTGTAGCACTTGGAACCAGCGTTGCTTATTTTTCGAGTTTAATTTTAGCGGTATTTTTGGGACAAGAGAATGCTTTGAATTTTGAATCAGCTATGGTAATTATCACCTTAGTTGTTTTAGGAAAAGTCCTTGAGCACAATGCCAAGGAAAAAACAAGTCAGGCAATCACGAGTTTGATGAGCAGTAGGGTCAAAAAGGTTCACACAGCAGATGGAGAGCGCCCACTTGAAGAGGTCCAAATCGGTGATGTCATTCAAATTTATCCAGGAGAAAAAGTACCTTTGGATGCGATGATCCTTAAAGGTAAAGCGTCTTTTGACGAAAGTCACTTGACTGGCGAATCTTTACCTGTCGTCAAGGGGGATGATGATACGTTATTTGAAGGGGCCGTGAATTTAGACGGATCCATTAAGGCTGTTGTAGTTCGAGATGTTAACGATTCAACCATTTCTCGAATGGTTGAAATGATGGAAGAAGCGCAAGCTTCAAAACCAGATATCCAAAAATTTGCGGATAAAATCTCAAATGTCTTTGTTCCAATCGTTTTGGTGATTTCACTTGTGACTTTTGTAGCAACATGGGCCTTTACTGGAACATTATTGACTGCCATTATGCATGCTGTGGCAACTTTAGTTATTGCTTGCCCATGTGCACTTGGTTTAGCAACACCAACCGCCATTATTTCAGGAACAGGACTTGCGGCTAAGAATGGTTTGCTGCTGAAAAATGCCAACGCTTTGGAACTGACGAATAGCGTTACAACAGTTTTCTTTGATAAGACAGGTACGATCACGACAGGTGAATTTGAGTTGTCTCAGTTTGAGGGTAACGATGAAGCATTTAAAATTTTAGCAAGTTTAGAAAGTCATTCGCATCATCCGCTAGCTCAAGCCGTAAAAGCTGAGGAAATCGATGAGGTAGAAAACCTTAAAGAAATTGCGGGTCGTGGACTTTCGGGAGAAATAAATGGGCGTCAATATTATGCAGGGAATGCAAAACTGATGCAAGAGCAGGGGTACGATGTCACATCAAGCACAGATACTGTTATTTATCTTGCAGATGATGTAAGCCATAGAGCTACTGCAACCTTTAAATCTTCTATTAAACAAGAAAGCGTGCAAACTGTAGCAGCACTGAAAAAAGCTGGTATTAAAACGGTGATGTTGACAGGAGACAATGAAGATTCTGCTAAAAAAATCCAAGAAATTGTCAATTTGGATGAAGTGAAAAGCAACCTATCACCTGAAGATAAGGCTAAAATTGTCCAAGAAACACCACATTCTATCATGGTAGGTGATGGAATCAACGATGCTATTGCATTAGCAAGTAGTACTGTAGGAGTTGCCATGGCAACAGGTTCAGACATTGCGATGGAAGCAGGGGATGTGACCATTATGGGTGGGAAAATCCATAAATTACTCGATCTATTTAAAATCTCTCAAAAAACCTTAAGAAAAATCAAACAAAATTATTTTTGGGCCTTTATCTATAATATTATTGGTATTCCATTGGCAGCTTTTGGATTACTCAACCCAATGATTGCAGCAGCAGCGATGAGTTTATCAAGTGTTTCTGTAATTTTGAATTCCTTACTTTTGACGAAGACAAAAATTTAAGGTATGCTAAAAATAAAAGAAAAAAATTCACTTTTGTTCGTGAATTTTTTTCGTATTAAACGTATAATAGGAAAAGATGAATTTAGAAGCAAAACTCAAGGAAATATTTGGCTATGAAAGTTTCCGTCAAGGTCAAAAACAAATAATAGAGCAAGTTCTACAGGGAAAAGATACGCTGGGGATATTGCCGACAGGAGCAGGGAAATCCATTTGCTATCAATTACCTGCCCTTTTACAAGAAGGCGTTACACTCGTGGTCTCGCCTTTAATTTCTCTGATGAAGGATCAGGTGGATCAGTTAAATATTGCAAATATACCAGCAACTTTTATTAATTCGACAGTCGATGAGCAAGAAACTTATTTCCGAATGCAACAGATTGAAAATGGCAAGGTTAAAATCTTGTTTGTTGCGCCTGAACGGTTTGAATTAGAATCTTTTAACTATTTTTTGCAGCACCTTCCTATTGACTTGGTTGCAATTGATGAAGCGCACTGTATCTCCCAATGGGGACACGATTTTAGGCCTTCTTATGTTACTTTTGCGAAACGTTTGGCTGATTTGCCTACTTCGCCCACACTTTTAGCACTAACAGCTACAGCCACACCTCGGGTATCTGCAGATATTCAAGATTTATTACAAATCTCTGAAGAGAATACTGTTAAAACAGGTTTTTTACGCGAAAACCTACGCTTTGAAGTTGTTAAAGGAAAAGATAAACGCGATTTTTTAAAGTCCTACCTAAAAGAACATGCAGACGAATCTGGCATTATCTACGCCAACACACGTAAGGAAGTAGAAGAAGTTACGGAATGGTTAAACCGAAATAATTTTCCTGCTAAACGTTATCATGCTGGTCTATCAGAGTTAGAACGTCAAAAAAATCAGGAAGATTTTCTTTATGATGAAGTTCCCATTATGGTGGCAACGAATGCTTTTGGAATGGGAATCAATAAGAGCAATGTTCGTTTTGTGATCCATTATGGGATGCCTGCCACTATTGAAGCCTACTATCAAGAGGCAGGTCGTGCAGGACGAGATGGGCTTGATTCGGATGCTATCTTATTATTTTCGCCCAACGATGTTCGGCTCAGAAACTTCTTGATTGAGCAAGGGGAAGGGAGTGAGCAGCATAAGGAGCAAGAATACGAAAAGCTCAGACAGATGCAGGCCTACACCAGTTCCGAAACCTGCCTGCAAGGCTATATTTTGCAGTACTTTGGAGATGCGGGAGAGGACTGTCATAAATGCTCAAATTGTTTAGATGACCGGGAGCGTACCGATGTTACGCTTGATGCTCAAAAAGTTATGTCCTGTATTATTCGAATGGAGCAACGTTTTGGAAAAACAGCAGTCGCACAAGTTTTAGTGGGCTCTAAAAATAAAAACTTGGCGCGGTGGAATTTTGAAAAACTCTCAACTTTTGGCATAATGATGGGGTATTCGCAAAAAGCAGTTGGAGAGCTGATTGACTTTTTAGCGGGAGAAGGATACTTATCTGTCTCCGCAGGCAAGTTTCCCTTACTGGGGGTTTCAGAGCGTGGGATAGCTGTTCTACAAGGGAGAGAACAAGTCTGGCGACGTGCGGCATTAAGTATTAATAAGCAACAAGCTGCAACCAGTGGTACATTTAATGTGGAACTATTTGAAGAATTACGTGCATTACGTCTTGACATTGCCAAATCAGAAGGCGTTCCTCCCTTTATGATATTTTCCGATGCTTCATTGAAAGACATGACAAGGATTATGCCTTTAGACGAAGAGACTTTTTTAGAAGTTTCCGGTGTAGGTCAAGTGAAGTTGAAAAAGTATGGTCAAGTGTTCCTAGAGGCATTAAATATCTATAATCAAGGATAATATAAAAATAGAGAAGCATTGGTCTTTCTCTATTTTTTTATTTATATCTTGACAAATGTAAGCGTTTAATTTACAATGTATACAAATAGTATATACTAGATAGTATATAAAACAAAAAGGAGCATTTATGTGGGGAATTATTGCAACGTGGCGAATGGCTCATGATGGGGTCTGCAAAGCGCAAGAGCTTTTGAGCAAAGGAGGAGAGGCCGGAGAAGCATTAGAAGAAGCGATAAAAGAGGTTGAAGATTATCCTTATTATAAGTCTGTCGGATATGGCGGACTACCAAATGAAGCAGGAATTTTAGAAATGGATGCTGCTTACATGGATGGAGACAGCTTTAAAATTGGTGCAGTGGCAGGTATTACAGATATTGCAAATCCCATAGCAGTAGCAAAAGCCTTATCAGAGGAAAAGTTTAACAGTATGCGGGTTGGCCCAGGGGCAAGACAATATGCTATTGAAGCCGGCTTTGATCAGAAAAAAATGTTAACAGAACGCGCCAAAAAAATATGGGAGCGACGTTTAGAAGAAATGAAGCGCACAGGTCTTTCAGCTTATGACGGACATGATACGGTAGGTATGGTTGCCTTAGACAGCAGTAGAAAAATGGTCGCAGGAACTTCAAGTTCTGGTCTCTTCATGAAAAAGTCTGGCCGGGTTGGAGATTCTCCGCTCTCAGGTTCCGGTTTTTATGTCGATAGTCAGGTTGGAGGTGCTACAGCCACAGGACTTGGTGAAGACTTGATGAAAGGAATTTTATCTTATGAAATCGTTCGGCTTATGTCTGAGGGCCATACGCCACAAGAGGCTTGCGATCAGGCGGTGTATTCTTTTGAAGATAAATTGAAAGAAAGGTATGGCAAAGCAGGAGCTTTTTCACTCGTAGCACTGGATAAAGAAGGAAACTGGGGCGTGGCAACTAATGTAGAATTTACCTTTAGTGTGGCTACCCACAAACAAGAGCCAAGCATCTTCATTGCACATCCAGAAGCCAATCACAAAACAAAAATCGAACCCATTAGCCAAGAATGGCTAGATGCTTACGAAGCAAGAATTAAAGCACCTATCAAATAGGTAGAAGGAGAAATTGATGTTTTCAAAGCTTGAAAAAATTATGTTGCCCCTGGCTGAAAAAATAGGACGTAACAAGTATCTTATCGCAATAAGAAATGGTTTCCTCGTTTCAACACCCCTATTGATTGCGGGATCTTTCTTTTTACTGTTAGCAAATTTTCCTATTCCTCAATGGATTAATTTTTTGGAAACCACGGTTATTAACAGTAAGACAGGGACAACCTTAGCTGAAATGATTACTAAACCTGCTGATGCGACCTTTACGATTATGGCTGTGTTTGCGGTTGTGGGAATAGGTTATTCTTTTGCGAAAGAAATTAAGGCAAATCCTATTTTTGGAGCGGCAGTGACCTTAATGTCATGGTTTCTTCTGATGCCATACTCTGTTACTGGAGAAGTGACCGTCGAGGGCATGGCAAACCCTGTATCGGCTACCTTAACAGCTCTCCCCCTTTCTTGGGTCGGAGCAAAAGGTATTTTTATCGGGATTATCTGTGCCTTTGTTTCTGTCAATCTCTATCAATTTGCTGTCAACAGAAAATGGGTCATCAAAATGCCTGAAGGTGTACCACCAATGGTTGAAGACTCCTTTGCTGCTTTGATTCCAGGCGCTTTTGTTATGCTCATATTTTTTGCACTGAACTTGATATTGAACATTTTTGGAACAAATGCTTTCGATTTAGTTTTTAACTTTTTACAAATCCCCTTGCTTCATCTGGGAGATACAGTATGGGCAATGATTATTGCTTATATCTTTCTTCATGTTTTCTGGTTCTTCGGGGTCAACGGAAGTTCAGTCGTTGGTGCGGTTTTTAATCCTATTCTTCTGACGCTTTCTCTCGAAAATGTAGAATACTTTAAAAATGGTACCGGCGCGCCTCATATTGTAAACGCTCAATTTCAAGATTTATTTGCAACCTTTGGAGGTGCTGGATCAACACTTTCTTTATTAATTGCGATGTTAATTGTTTGCCGTTCAAAACGGATTAAGGAGTTAGGTAAGCTTGCTTTAGTACCGGGAATATTTGGGATAAATGAGCCGATTATTTTTGGTCTCCCTATTGTACTCAATCCTCTCATTTTTATTCCTTTTGTCTTAGTCCCAACTTTTAATATTATTGTTTCTTATATTATGATGAACCTTAATCTTGTGCCGATCACCAACGGTGTTTTGATTCCGTGGACGACGCCGATTATTATTTCAGGCTTCTTGGCAACCAACTGGGCCGGAGCACTTTTGCAGCTTGTTTTGCTTATTATTGGTGTATTCATCTATATTCCTTTTATCAAAATTATGGATGTACAATACATGAATGAAGAACGTCAAGCTGCTGATGCAGAATTAGAAGCTATTACTGAGGAAATGTTGAGCTTTGATAACCTATAGGAGGATAGAATGAGACTTGTAATGATTTTAAATCAAATTCAATCAGGAATGGGAACAAAGGATGATGTAAAAGTTCCACTTACTGCTACAAAAGAAGTGATTGGACCAGGAGTGACTTTGAAACCCTTGCTTGCTGAGCATGAACAAAATTTGCTGGTTACGATTTACATGGGGGAACAGACCTATAGGGAAGCACCAGATGTTGTTCAAAGAAAGATCAAAGGGATGTTGCAACGCCTTAATATTGAGGGTGTAATTTGCGGACCTTCTTTTAACTACCCTGAGTTTTCCAAAATGTCATTGGAGCTTGCTCAAGATATACAAGAAAATATATCTCTCAAAGTAGTCTGTGCTATGTCTGAAGAGAACCAGGCTTTAATTTCGGCTTACAAGGAAGCCATTGATATTGTAAAAATGCCTAAAAAAGGTGGCGTAGGACTCAACGAATCTTATAAGGCCATTTGTAAAGTTTTACAAGCAAAAGAAAACAATAAGTCACGTGAAGCATATAAGCAGTTCGTTTTTTAAACAGAAGAGCATTCTAAAGAGGTAAGAAATGTATAGGACAGAAATTGAACAAAATTGGGAAGAGTATGTTGCGCTGTTAAAAGAAGCAATCGCAATTCCCAGCGTCAAAGGGAAGGCCGAAGCTGGAGCGCCTTTTGGAGTTGAAGCCCGTCAAGTGTTAGATTATGTCATAGGAAAAGCCAAAACTTACGGTTTACAAACCCAAATCATCAAAGATGCCATGGGCTATGCTCAATTAGGAGAAGGTGAGGAATATATCGGAGTGGTTGGTCACCTTGATGTGGTTGCTGCGGATGGGCAAGGCTGGTTATCGTCTCCCTTTAAGCTTGATGAGCGTGAAGGCTATTTCTATGGGCGAGGTGTGTTAGACAATAAGGGCCCCATCCTGTCCTGTTTATTTGCTTTGAAATTACTAAAGGAAAGAAATTTCAAACCTCGTCTGCCGATACGCATTATTTTTGGGA
This sequence comes from Lactococcus garvieae subsp. garvieae, assembly GCF_029024465.1. Taxonomy (NCBI): domain Bacteria; kingdom Bacillati; phylum Bacillota; class Bacilli; order Lactobacillales; family Streptococcaceae; genus Lactococcus; species Lactococcus garvieae. Next base: position 1,262,015 of record NZ_CP118950.1, on the reverse strand, counting down.
CTGATGAAGAAAGCGGATCAGCGGATGTGCCCCTTTATTTGTCCGAAGAAAAGGCCCCTGTTTTTGGTTTTACACCGGATTGCAAGTTCCCAGTAGTTTACGGGGAGCGGGGCGTTGTTGCTCTTGAGTTGACGACAAGATTTGCTCACGGTGTACTGGATACATTGGGCGATTTTCATGGTGAGATGGCTAAAGACTTTGTTCCTGATGATATTCAGCTCTCTGGTGGACCTCAGACTTATAGTGCCAAAGGATTGCGGACACCAAGCAATGCGCCAGAATTAGGAAAAAATGCAATTACTGCCTTGGCAAGTGTGCTTCAAAATAATTTAGAAAATAAGGAGCTGAGGGACTATTTCTCATGGATCACACAGAGCTTTCATGAAAAACATTTTGGTCAAGGAATAGGTATTGCCTTTTCGGATCAAGAAAGCGGGCGTTTAATACTTACGCCATACAAAATCAAAAGAGAAAACAATGACATTCATCTGTCGCTTAGTATTCGCTATCCGGTAACTGTGACAGAAGAGCAGGTCATTAATGCTCTAAGCGAGAATCTTTATGAAGGCACAAGCATCAATATTATCCGCAGTCTACCCGGAACCTACGTTGACAAGACGAAGCAAGAAATACAAGAGCTATCGAGCATTTATGAAAAAGTGACAGGGTTAAATGGTCAACCTGTCACAACGACAGGAGCGACTTATGCGCGGTCAATGCCGAACATTGTGGCTTTTGGTCCATCTTTTCCAGGTGAAAAAGGAATTGCCCATAAGGAAAATGAATATATAAACATTGAGCATCTTAAACAAATGGTAGAAATTTACATGGAAAGTATCGAGAGGCTCTGTCAATAAGAAACTTTAAAAAAGAAGATAAGCGTGATAAAATAAGGGTAATGAATATTGAACGAAAAGAAAGCAAAGCTAAGTTTTTAGTTGTTTCTGAAGAAATAGAAAAAAGAATTGAGCAAGGTACATATGTGTCTGCTCAAAAACTTCCTTCTGAGTATGATTTGGCATTGGAATTTGGCGTGAGCCGTTTGACTGTCCGTAAAGCCATGGAAGATTTGATGACCAAACAGATTGTGATCAAGAAAAAAGGAAAAGGCACTTATGTGATTGAACAACCCAAGATTCAAAGCGGAGGCATGGGATTGAAGTCCTTTACCGAAGCAGCAGAAGCTATGGGGAAAGTTGGGCAAACCCGTCTGCTGAATTTTAAAAAATTGAAGGAAGTGCCAGACGAAGTTGTAAAAGCACTGAATAACACAACGGAACTGGTGGAATTACAGCGATTGCGTTTGCTTGACGATGAGCCAATGACTTTAGAAAAACTCTATTTTGCAGAACAATTAATCACGGGAGCAACGGAGAAAGAGCTGACTGGATCCCTTTTTTCCATTATTGAGAAGAAAATAGAAATTGGCTATTCGCACCAAGAGATTGAAGCCATTCTGGCTACCGAAGAGCTTGCTCAGTTGCTGGAAGTGAAAGTGAATAGTCCGGTTTTCCGCGTACACTCCACAGCTTTTGCCTTAGACGCTCGTCCTATCTTATACGATATTTCTTATTATCGTGCGGATAAATATTCTTTCAAGAACACTTTAATTCGCCAGCATTAAAGTTAAACAAAAAACCGCACTTAAGGGAATGCTCTTAAGTCAATACAAGTAAAAAGTTCCAACACTGTAAAAAGTGTTGGAACTTTTTTGTTTCCCATCGTAAGAACTTTCATATAAATGAAACTATAATGAAATCATTTTGACATCAAAACTACAAATGTTAGAATTAAATAAGAAACATTCTTAGATATATGTAATAAAAGACTTGACGAGGAAAACGCTATGACTTATAATCAGACAGCACAGCACAGCACAGCACAGCACAGCACAGCACAGCACAGCACAGCACAGCACAGCACAGCACAGCACAGCACAGCACAGCACAGCACAGCACAGCACAGCACAGCACAGCACAGCACAGCACAGCACAGCACAGCACAGCACAGCACAGCACAGCACAGCACAGCACAGCACAGCACAGCACAGCACAGCACAGCACGCGGTAGATAACCGCCTATTTTTGCTTGCCCCAAAACGCTCTGGACCACTGGAGCGTTTTTTCCGTACTCTGACCCTTAGTGCTGAGGGGCAGGTTAAAAGAAGTAAAGATAAAAAAAAGAATCATAAAGAAAGACAAAGAAAGGGAAAAGGTATTATTATGACACCAGAAAAGAAACGTAAACTACGGAACATCGCCATCCTCTCCTTGCTTGGCTTAATCGGCGGGACCATGGCCTTCCAGGCCTTCAACCAACAAGCCATCAATGACCGAGAAAACACTGTACAGGTCAATGTCGGTGGCCGTGTACACGACCACTACAACAGAGACACCGAAAACAAGGATGTCTTTGTGGAAAACTATGGCGAACGTCCCATCATGGCTCGTATCCGTCTGTCCGAGTTCTTGGAGTACCAAAGAGGAGACGAGGACTTTACACCGCTCGTCCCTGGCAGTGAACGGGACAACTTAGCCTCTTGGATCACCTGGATCCCAAGTGCAAACAATATCAATCAGCGTGCCGATACGGGGAACTCCAGCGCCTTTAACCGCTATGCTCAGCTGACCTTTGGCTGGAGCCGTGAAGGAGAGACAGCCCCATGGTACATGCCGACCTTCAACCATGACAACTTAGACCTAAGGACAGCAGCTGCCGGTCATGCCCGGGACTATATCGCAGGTTCAGGGGCAACCGATGGGACAACCGATGGCACCACCCACCCTGGGGATGGTACAGATGCCTACTGGTCAAGTGGGGACACCTTTGATAACAGTGCAGGGATTTGGCCGGGGGAATCGGTGACTTCTGGGTCGTGGACCACACCACAGGTTGGGCCTATTGGGCCTCGCTCTTGGAGCCCGGAAACGCCAGCTCTTACCTTCTGGATGCTGCAGAACTGACGGAGGCTATCGAAGATACAGTCTTTAACGGCAGTTATTATTATGGTATCCATGTCGATAGTCAGCTGATCAGTCCCGATAACAGTGAGGAGTTTCTCCCAGGTGGCGACAGCCGCTTAGAAGCTTTCCTTACAGGAATTAAGAACAACTCGATGAATGAAACGGGAACAAGCAACCCACGTTATGAGGTTGACTCTCCACCGTCAGACTTTAACTTTGACACTATGCTTCCTGGCCGTGTTTTCACCATGGCAGGGGAAGAGTACCTCTACCTTGAAGACATGGGCAACAGTAACCATATGATTATCCGACACGAAGCTATTCGGAATACAAGTTTCAACGACCAACCCCAAGTCCTAAGCAACTGGTTCAGTGGCCTTGACGCTGAGGTTAGAGGGATGGTTCAACCTGTGTCTGTACCCGATCCAGCACCGACTTACCGATTGGTCGATGCCATTTGGGTAGACGAAACCGGTTGGTTACCTGCCAATTTGGCTTCCTTCCCTGCAGCAGCATCTGACGTGACCGCTGTGAATTCGGGTGGCACGGCTCAAGCTTTCGCTTTATCCTTTGCGGATGTAGTTCGCTTGTCTACACCAGAAGGCCCTTTCCCTAACATGAGGTCACGTATGGGTGCACGTAACACTTGGTGGGTGTTACGTACCGGGTCTGGTGAGGGGCAATCTTGGCTAGCGCACCACGGCCTCCGGGCTGGTGAGCTAACTGGTTTTGCCATCACAGGTAACCTTTATCATGGAGGAGTCCGTCCAGCAATCATCGTACACCAGTAGTACAAGAAAGCAGTGAATAAAAGCCCTTAAGGGCAATAGCATTAATAAAATCCCCCACCAAACGTCACAGGAGTTGGTGGGGGATTTTATTCTTACAGAAAGACTGCATTCGCTTTAGATGAGGACTGTGCTTAATGACAGTGCACTTAAGGCCGTTTTTTTCTATTCAAGAAATCATAGACAGCAAAGAGAGCAATTCCCCCCACAAAACATGTAATCCCAGCTTTTAAGCCCTGAGGGAAGAAAGAAAGTTCTACGACATGTTCACCTTGAGGAGCGGTGACTTTCATGAAGCCTTCTTGGGCTTTGTCTAATGTTACGGCATGTCCATCCAGTTTGGCGGACCAGCCTTTATCATAAGGTAATGTGAGGAAAAGGTCACCAGAAGTCTTGGCATTATAAGTCAAACGAAGTCCATTTTTTACTTGTTGAGTTTTCACCTGAGTTTGCTTCAGGTTATCCATAGCTGCTTGGTATTTGGTGTTATCCAAAGCCCAGAATCTTGTGATGCCAAAGGAAACTTGTGCATTTTCCGGGAAGGAAACACTCACCGTTAGTTTTGTCTCCTTTTCAGAAGTTCCCAAATTATAAAAATTACCAACATCTTTACTATTGACGTTGTAAGAATGAAGCACTTTTTTTCCAGAATGAATGGTAATCGTGGTCATTTTTGAATTATCATTAATATAGCTTACTTCAGGTAACTCAAGATAAGCCTGACTATGTGCGGGCACGGTAAGTGCATAAGTCACTGAAACACCACCGTCTTCTTCGGCTTTACGTCTCAGGGTAACTTGTTCTTTCCCGCCGCTTATCGTGCTGTTACTGGTTTCTGAGTCGGGATAAATCTGCGTAAAATATTTTTCTTTACTGTGCGTCAGATGACGAAGAAAGGCTTCTTGATTACTTATTGTTGCTCTTTCTGAACTGCTCAGAACGGCATCTTTGTAGCCATCTTTTACAAATATCCCCGCTGACTGTGCATTTTGATTTTCAAATAAAGAAGGTTTTATTTGCTTAAAACCGTATTTCTCAGGCTGAAATTGATTGATATTATAATTTATGGAAAGAAGCGAATCCATGAGTAACGTGTTTTCAGGATAGCGGAGATTAAGGTAGGTACTGTCTGTATGAAACCCTAAAAGTCCCAGGACCCGACTGGAATTACTATTACGGACAGAAGAAAACTGTGATAAGGCATTATAATTATATTTCATGCCATCATTTGCTGTATCGGGCACCGTATTTTCTGTGCGCACAAAGGTATCTCCAGAACGTTCAATAACATTTTGGGCGAGAGGTTGAATGAATGAAGTTTGAGTGTTGTAGTATTTTCGGCTGGCAAAATTCCATTCTTTCTTAACTCCTGCGAGCTGGTAGTAGCCATTTAAACCTGCTTCTGCACACATGAACAAAGCAAGGATAGCAGCTAAAGCTCTCCAAGGAAGCCATTGTTTAAAGTAGGTAAGAAGAACCAAGAAGTAAGCCAGGGCAAAGAGCAGGGTCAGCGCAAGCTGTAGCGTATCGAGATAAGGATAGTCTCCGAGTAAAGCAGCAGCAATAAACCCAAGGGAAAGCAGCACAAAGGGGATTAAAGTCATCCAGAGTTTTAAAGACTTGAATCGCGTGAGAACTTCACAGGCCATAAGTAAAAGGAGAAGAGAAAAAAGGAAAGCATAACGATGTAAAAACATGTTTGGAGAATGCATCCCTTGCCAAGCCAAATCTAAAACTTGCAGATAAAAAGAGGCAATCAGAAACGCAAGTAGGGCTCCAAAAGCTATTTTGGTTCGCCATTTTACTTGAGGGAGAAAGAAGAAGGTAAGAGCAAGGAGGAAGGGGATGAGTCCTAAATAAATCATTGGGACAGCATCATACTGAGTTGTATCATAGGCCCCCACGAAGTTTTTAGAAAAAAGATCAAAAACGGCGGAGTTTTGTGTCCAAAAATCAGTGATTTGCGAAACAGCTTGTGTATTATTCGCTTTCAGATCAAGATACATTGGAAGAAGCATCACTAAACTGGTCACAGCAGACAGTGTTGAAGTAATTGCAAAATCAAAAAACTTTTTCCATGACCACTTTGCAAATGTCGAACGTGCTAAAAAGTACAACACTAAGAAAATCGCAACCATAAAGCCAAAATAGTAATTTTGGATGAAGAGAAGGCTTAAGCTGATGAAATACAGTTTACGCTTGCCGAAATCTTGAAGTCCATGCAAGCCCCAGATGATGAGAGGAAGCCAGATAAAAACATCGAGCCACATGATGATTTCAACTTGACTCGTTAAGAAGCTCATCAAGGTAAAAGATGTAGATAGCGCGAGTACGATAAGGGAGGAGAGCGATTTATACATGTTTTTCAATGCAACAAAGCTTGAGAGACCAATCGATCCAAACTTTAAAAGTGTAATCAGATAAAGCGCATCTGGCATCGTGTGGACATTGAAAAAATAAGTCAGGGGCATGAAGAAACTTCCCATATAGTAAGCAGAAAAAGCATAAAGGTTAAGCCCCAAACCATTCGTGAAAGTATAGAGGAAACCTAAGTTACTATTATGAAGAATATCGCGATAAAGTGTGTGTATAGCAACATACTGATGATAAGCATCGCCAGCGAGGATAGAAGTGTCACTCCCCCAATAAATACCGAGGAAAGCGAAAGCTATCGCAAGTAATCCAGCAGGGAGGATAAAACTTCCGAGCATTAGCCAAATATTTTTCTTGATAAAATCAAACATACATTTATTATAACCTAATTTCTTATTTATAAAAGAAAAACTGGACTAGTCCAGCTTTGTTTTTAACTCGTTTGCAATTTCCTCTAACCGATTATTTTTATTAACCTGAGGGATTTTATAGCCGATATAGTAAGGAGAAGTGATAAACCGTGGGACAATCTTACAAATATAACGCTGGCTGTCCGGCATTTTATAGAAGAAAAGATTGTAAGAATCACAGCGCCCATTCATGTAGTCGTTGAGTAAATATTGTGTAATACGCTGAACCTTATCAGCCAAATGATCGATATGTTCAAGTTGTGAAATGATGACATTAAACTCCACAAACCCCATAATCGGGCGAGTAGAGATGGTAATATCGACACTATTTTCTTTAAGCGTCACACCTTCAAAATTTTCAGGAGAGATGTGTTCGTAACCATCAGCCTCTTCCAAACCAACAATCTGCATGTGTGGATGACGTAATGTTCCGCCAGAATGTGGGCCAAAATTTTTAAACATAAGTACGGATTTATATTGGGGATTATCCAATAGTTTCTGCCAACATTCAAAAGCAAAGCGAAAGACTTCTCTATTTTCTTGGACGGAGTAGGTCGACACATCTCCGAGGTGTTTATCCGACTCGATAATTACCGTCATCAAGGAGTTTTCGACAGTGGGAAATTTGTTTTTGAGCCAAATTTTGTGCCCTTGTCTGTCCAAAATATCTTTGAGATTAGGCGTATCGCAAAAAGGGCAAACTCGCTTTGTTTCCGCAAGGTTTGCGTATTTATTTTTATTGATTTCCATGTTAAAAATTAAAGGATTATCTGTGTGTTCAATCATATTTCTATTATAGCATTTCGCAGTCTATTTATTTCTCGAAAAAACTGGTATAATAAATCGTTACCTATTATTTACTTCAGCCTTCAACTGAATGTAAGCTTTTTTGTTTTTCTAAAGAAAAATAGGAAATCTAATAAAAATAGAAAGAGATGGTGAACAAATAATGGATAATTCAAAAACAAGAGTCGTTGTCGGTATGTCTGGTGGCGTTGATAGTTCGGTTACAGCTTTAATGCTGAAAGAACAAGGTTACGATGTCGTTGGTGTTTTCATGAAAAACTGGGACGATACTGACGAAAATGGTGTATGTACAGCTACAGAAGACTACAAAGATGTAGCAGCAGTAGCGGATCAAATCGGTATTCCCTACTATTCTGTCAACTTTGAAAAAGAATATTGGGACCGCGTATTCGAATATTTCTTGGCCGAATATCGTGCAGGACGTACCCCTAACCCAGATGTGATGTGTAATAAAGAAATTAAGTTTAAGGCTTTTCTTGATTACGCAATGGAACTCGGGGCTGATTACGTAGCAACAGGCCACTATGCGCGTGTAACCACAGACGAAAATGGCACAGTTCATATGCTTCGTGGTGTGGACAATAATAAAGATCAAACTTATTTCTTAAGCCAATTGTCACAAGACCAACTGAAGAAAACAATGTTTCCACTTGGTCATTTGGAAAAACCTGAAGTACGTGCTATTGCTGAACGTGCAGGCCTTGCGACAGCGAAGAAAAAAGATTCGACAGGAATCTGTTTCATCGGTGAAAAGAATTTTAAAGAATTTTTAACAAACTATCTTCCTGCAACTTCAGGTAAAATGATGACACTTGATGGTGTAGAAATGGGGACTCACGCAGGACTCATGTATTATACGATTGGTCAACGTGGTGGTTTGGGAATTGGTGGACAACACGGTCAAACGACGAGTGATCCTTGGTTTGTAGTAGGGAAAGATCTGAGTACAAATACGCTTTATGTGGGACAAGGCTTCCATCATGAACATTTGTACTCTGATAATTTAACTGCCAGTGAATTGAGCTTTACGCGTCCAATGCCAGAAGAATTTGAAATGCATTGTACAGCCAAGTTCCGCTACCGTCAAGAAGATACAGGTGTAACAATCTCTGTTAAGGGTGATAAAGTTGCTGTCAAATTTGATGAACCTGTACGTGCCATCACTCCAGGACAAGCCGTTGTTTTTTATGATGGTGATGAATGTCTCGGTGGTGCGTTGATTGACTTTGCTTATAAAAATGGCCAAATTATGCAATACCAATAAAATAAGAGAAACGTGGGGGAACCCACGTTTTATTTTTGATTGATTTTTAAATTTGTTATAATTTAATTATAATCAAAAACTTATTTAAAGGTACGGATATGAAAAAAATTGGAAAAGGAAATCTTGTTTTACTCGCTTTAGTATTGGTAATGAGCCTCGCATTTATTTGGAGTAAAAATTACAAAGAAAAAACCACACAATTTGATGACAATATTATACTCCCCCAGTTGATGTCGCATTTTGAACAAGGAGAAACAGCAGAGAAACTGGCTGCACAAATTGCTCAAGGCGATTACTCGAATATTCAAGGTAAATGGACAACTGAGGAGGGTGTGAATTGCCAAATTGATGGCATACGACTTCTTTTAGGTAAGCGTGAATATTACATGGTAAAAGGGGGCTACGATGAATACGGCATACCTTATATTATGACCGACGATAAGCATTCGGCAAAACTATATTTTTATCCAGTAGGCAAGCCGATTCCGACACTTCAAGAAGATGGTACGGTTGTCGTCTCAGATATGGCAGATCCGAGCGATACAAGCAAAAATCGCCTCTTATTTGCACAAACAGTACTCCCTTCAGAGCAAATAAAAGAAAACGTTTTCCATCAAAAAAATTAAGCCATTGAGGCTTAATTTTTTTACGCTAAATCCTGTAAAGACAAGTCGAAATAAACTTTTAGACTCTTTAAGGGTATTCTTTATAAAAAAGAAGAAAAAAAGTATTAAAAAGCTTTCATTTCTCTCATAGTTGTGATATACTAAGTCATAAGACTGTAGACAGTCAAATTGTTGGAGGAATTTTTTTACAAATGAATGAATTTGAAACATTGTTAAACAGCGTTGAGGACGTTAAAGTACGTGACGTCGTAAAGGGTGAAATCCTTACTATCGAAAACGGGCAAGCAACAGTTGCTATCGTTGGTACAGGTGTTGAAGGTGTCCTTACACTTCGCGAAATCACAAACGACCGTGATGCTGATATCAATACATTCGTAAAACCTGGTGATATTCTTGATTTGCTTGTTATCAAACAAATCGTTGGTAAAGATGCTGAAGGTGCAAATGTATACCTTCTTTCATTGAAACGTCTTGAAGCTCGTAAAGCTTGGACTGAACTTGAAGGTAAAGAAGGCGAAATCCTTACAGTTAAAGTTACTAAAGACGTTAAAGGCGGACTTTCAGTAGACTATAACGGTGTTCGTGGATTTATCCCAGCGTCTATGATTGATACATACTTCGTTAAAGATACTAAGAAATTTGTTGGTCAAGAAATTGAAGCTAAAATTATCGAAATCAACGCTTCTGAAAACCGCTTCATCCTTAGCCGTCGTGCTGTAGTTGAAGCTGAAACTATCGAAATGCGTAAAGAAGCTTTTGCTCAATTGAACGAAGGCGATATCGTTGAAGGTACTGTTTCACGTGTTACTAACTTTGGTGCTTTCGTTGACCTTGGTGGTATTGACGGACTTGTTCACGTTTCAGAACTTAGCCACAACCGCGTTAAACGTCCATCAGACGTTGTAAAACCTGGTGATAAAGTTGAAGTTAAAATCTTGAAACTTGATGAAGAAGCTGGTCGTCTTTCACTTTCTCTTAAAGCTACACAAGCTGGCCCATGGGAACAAGTTGAAGAAAAAGCACCAGTTGGTTCAACTGTTGAAGGAACTGTTAAACGTCTCACTGACTTTGGTGCGTTCGTTGAACTCTTCCCAGGCGTTGAAGGACTTGTTCACGTTTCACAAATCTCTTGGGAACGTGTTGAAAATCCAAAAGACGTACTTAAAGTTGGTCAAGTTGTGAACGTAAAAGTTCTCGACGTGAAACCTGAAGAAGAACGTATCTCACTTTCAATCAAAGCATTGGAAGAAGCTCCAGCTCGCCCAGCTCGTAATAACGAAGATGGTGAAAAACGTGACCGTAAACCACGCGCTCCACGTAAAGCAGCTAAACCAAGCTACGATCTTCCAGAAACTCAAGAAGGTTTCTCACTCGCAGACTTCCTTGGTGAAGACTTCGACATCAACGATTTGTAAGAAAATCTCCAGAAAAGTCGCCTAAGCGACTTTTTTTGACCTTTGATAAAAAATTCTATCGGCAATTTGAAATTGACTTCTGAACTTAATAGTTCAGGAGTTTTTCTTTTTTATTGACGTTTCTTTGTGTTGATTGCGAAAGCTTAAAGAATTTCTGGAGGATACAGGATATTTCTCTGTTTTAATTTTTCTTAACTCAAACGAAAGATTGTGAATTGAAGAACCATGTTAAGATGAAAGAAAAATAATTAGAAAAGAGGAAATTCATTATGAAGAAGAAAAAGCAAGTATCAATCGGACTGATGAGCATTGCTTTATTAGTATTTGGAGGAGCTGGTCAAGTACAAGCCGAATCCTTGGATAACTTGAAAGCAAGAATGGCAGAACATGTCAAAAAATTAGAGAAGAATAGCCGTTCAGCAGATACGCAAGAAACAAGAAAAATGGAAAAAGAACTGGAAGAAATGTATTTGAAGATGGTTGATCAAGAAATGAAAGAAAATAAGATTATGGAAAAAATTGATAACTTACCAGTGGTGCCCGACAAGACAGACCGTACACGTGCACGTTATGGAAACTGGACCTGGCGAGATGGTGTGATTGCCATTACAAATAGGGGTATTTCAGGAAGTTGGCATGCGGGAATAGTAGCACCTCAAAAATTATGGGTTACAGCGGAATCTTCCCCAAATACAAATGGGGTTAGATTTCAATATAATTTTGAAGGCCGTGGAAAAGTAGGAAAATATAATGTTTGGCAAACAGGTGTAAAGTCAACATCTGTCTCACAAGATTTGCGTGCAGGACATTGGGCAGGGAGACAGGTAGGCAAGCCCTATAACTATAATTTCTACCGCACCAATAATAGAAACAGCTTTTACTGCTCACAGCTGGTTTGGGCAGCATATATGGATATCGCCAAGATTAATCTCAATACCTCAGCTTACGATATCCCAGGTGCTCGAGCTATTCATCCTTCGGAGCTGCTTTATAATAATAAAGTTCAGCTGATTTATCGTGCTAAATAAGGATGAAGTAGTGTACAATGAAAAAAATAATATTACCAGTTGTAGCAGCTGTTTTCCTCTCACTTGGTGCTGTCTTTTTAATCTATAGAGGTATCCCGCAGGAAGATCAGGCTTTTAAAACAAGTGAAAAAATAGATTTTTATATCATGTCGTCCAAAAAAATTATAGGTTTTGAGCGGACAGATAAAGGGGTAAGTAAACGCTCAGAGGACAAAGTAAAGCTAGGAGAGCAGACTGCAACCCATAATCTCCAACCAGATTCTAAAAATAATCATTTCTTCCTATTTGAAGATTTTACACCAGGTCCTTTTCCTAGCGGTCCACAAACTGTTGTCAGTTTAGATATTGAAAAAGGAAGTTTATCGAAAGCAGAATACCCTGAGGGACCGATTACTGGTGCGGGATTTGATGGAAAGTTTTACTATCCTATGACCAGTCAACCTGGAGGAGGCTCGGTTCACAAATATGATAAGTCGAAAACTCTAAAAAAGCAATTTAGATTTCCAGATAAGGCTGATAATGTGATGCCTGCTGCAGCAAGCGACGGGAAATACCTTTATGTTTTGAATAATGTGACGAATGAAGGAGATGAGTATACACGCAATCACCTTGTGACTTTTGATACAAAAAATTTGAAAAAAGTAGAGGAAAGGTTAATCGCTAATGCAAGTCCAAAAGTAGCAAACTCAGAAGGTTTCATGGATCTAAAACTCATAAGAAATAAATTTTATCTGACTAATAGAGGAAATCGCTTGAAGAGTAATCCTTATGAACCTACCCCGCAAGATAAATTAGTTATCCTTGATAAAGATAGTTTGGCCCGCAAGGAAGTTAGCTTGGGGCAAAATGAACCTCATAAAATTGCAGTATCCAATGACGAAAAAACTTTAGCCATAAGTCATGCAAATGATGGTTTTGACCCATCAATGATAATAAGCTTCTACGACATAGACACCCAAAAAATCAGTCGTTTAGAACTTAAGGAATCATTCATGGAGAACAATTCTACAGAAGATATGCTGATTAACATCGACTTTGATAGAGAGGGCAAAGTTTGGATTTTAACTTGGAAAAATCTTCTTGTTTATGATTTAGTAAAAGAAGAAAAAATTTTCGGACTTGATTTAGCAAAATATGACTTGGAATACGCGCATTTATTGGCTTTGAAGAAATAACCCTCTTTGTCTATAAAATATTTTTACCCTTTTTGTTGCTCATTTGGTTTAAAAATGCTATCATATTTTTAAGCAACCGCTTGCGTAAAAAATAAAAAGGGGAACTCACTCATGAATCAACAAAATTGGTGGCAAGAAATTGTGATGTATCAAATTTATCCGAGAAGCTTTCAAGACAGTAATGGAGATGGCATAGGCGACATTAAAGGCATCATTTCGCGTTTGGATTATCTTGCTGAGCTAGGGATTGGTGGTATTTGGCTCAGTCCTGTTTATCAGTCGCCCAATGATGATAATGGTTATGATATTTCAAATTATGAGTCCATTATGGACGAATTTGGGACGATGAATGACATGGAAATGCTTATTTCTGAAGCTGATAAACGTGGTATCAAAATTATTATGGATCTTGTTGTTAACCACACCAGTGATGAGCACCCTTGGTTTATTGAAGCAAGAAAATCTGAAGAAAATATGTACCATGACTATTATATTTGGCGTGATGCACCAGCTGATGGCAGTCTGCCTAATGATTTGAAATCAATCTTTGGGGGACCTGCTTGGCAATGGGACGACGTTGCAGAACAATATTATTTGCATTTGTTCAGTAAGAAGCAACCCGATCTCAATTGGGAAAATGAAAAACTCCGCCAAGCCATTTATAAGATGATGAATTTCTGGATAGATAAAGGTATTGGAGGTTTCCGTATGGATGTTATTGACTTGATTGGAAAGCAACCAAATCAAGGGATTACAGGGAACGGTCCAAAATTACACAATTATTTGAAGGAAATGAATCAAGCAACTTTTGGTAATAAAAATCTACTTACTGTAGGTGAAACTTGGGGTGCAACACCTGAAATAGCAAAGCAGTACTCAAATCCTAAAAATAAAGAGCTCTCAATGGTGTTCCAATTTGAACACATTGGTTTAGACGAAGCAGAGGGGAAAACCAAATGGGACTTGGTTCCCTTACAGGTTGCGAAACTCAAAGAGGTGTTCAACAAATGGCAAACGGAATTAGGAGATGAAGGCTGGAATTCACTCTTTTGGAATAACCATGACTTGCCACGTATTGTTTCACGTTGGGGAAATGATAAAGAATACCGTGTAGAATCGGCTAAAATGCTGGCCATTCTCTTGCATATGATGAAAGGCACGCCATATATTTATCAGGGGGAAGAAATTGGCATGACCAATAGTCCTGTTACTGATATTGAACAAATTGATGATATTGAAAGTCGAAATATGTATTTCGAGAGATTGGAAGAAGGTTACAGTAAAGAGGATATCCTTCATTCAATCAATGTAAAGGGACGTGACAATGCGCGTACACCGATGCAATGGAGCAATGCAAAAGCAGCGGGATTTAGTACAGGCCATCCTTGGTTAGCCATTAATCCCAACTATGAAAAAATTAATGTGGAGGCATCTCTAGGAGATAAAAATTCTATTTTTTACACTTATCAAAAGTTGATTGCTTTACGTAAGGAAAATCCTATCATCATCTGGGGCGAATTTGAATTACTTAAAGATACAGAGGAAGAAGTTTTTGCTTATATTCGCTCTTACAAAGGGGAAGACTGGTTAGTTGTAGCTAATTTCAGTGCTCACGAAAATCAATTTTCTTCCTCATATGATGTAAAAGAGGAGATCATTCATAACTATCCTGAGGCTATCGATAATGTGAAAGAACGTGTACTTAAGCCTTATGAAGCATTTGTTGTCAAACTTAAATAATATACAAATCAACCTCACTTCAATTAGAGTGAGGTTTTTTTGTGCATTAGTTAACAGAAAAACATTTACATTTAAATTGTTGACAAATGAAAAAGAATTACTTATAATGAAAGAAAGCGTTATCAAAAATATTGACAGATAATTTAAGGAGAAGTGATATAATGAAATTTGGAATGATTGGTCTTGGAAAAATGGGCTACAACTTAGTACAAAATGCTGTGGATCATGACATCGAAGTGGTGGCTTTTGATCAAAATGAAGCGATTGCGCGTGAAGCAGAAAAATACTCTGAAAAAATAACCGCAGCTCAGAGCCTGGAAAATCTTTTGAGTAAACTTCCAAGTCCTAAAATAGTATGGGTGATGTTGCCAGCAGGAGAAGCGACAAATTCAACAATTGCACAGCTTTCTGAGCAACTCTCTGCTGGGGACATTCTTATTGATGGCGGAAATTCTAACTATAAAGACAACTTGAAGCAAAATGAGGAACTTAAAAAGAAAGGGATTCACTTTTTCGATGTTGGAACTTCAGGAGGAATGGCTGGTGCACGTTCTGGCGGGAACTTTATGATTGGTGGAGACGATGAAGCCTCTTGGAAAGTGCTTGAACCACTATTTAAAGCCTTGGCGCAAGAGAACGGTTATCTCTATACTGGAAAATTAGGGAGCGGGCATTATCTCAAAATGATTCACAATGGTATTGAATATGGCATGATGCAGGCTATTGCTGAAGGTTTCGAGATTTTGGAAGCTTCACCTTATGATTATGATTACGAGGCGGTAGCAAAACTATGGAATCATGGTTCGGTTATTCGTAGCTGGTTGATGGAGTTAGCTGAAGCGCAGTTTGCTCAAGATCCAAAATTAGACGACATTGCAGGAAAAGTTGCAGCGACGGGCGAAGGAAAATGGACGGTAGAAGAAAGTCTAGATTTAGAAGTGCCTGCCCCAATCATTGCTCTCTCGCTTATGATGCGGAATCGGAGTTTACAAGAAGATACAATGACAGGCAAAGTTGTTGCTGCCTTGCGTAACGGCTTTGGTGGACATGCAGTAGTGGAAAAGTAAGGAGATAAAATGGAATATTTGATTGGTCTTGACCTAGGGACGACTGCAACTAAGGCAGTCCTCTTTAAGAAAGACGGAGAAATCGTGGCAAGTAGTAGTCACGGCTATAAACTTCATCGGGATTCGACAGGAATGGCAGAAGAATCCCTAGAAGACATTTTCGAAGCTGTTTTGATTACTGTTCGTGAGGTTTCTATTCATCTAGAAGAGGAAGATCAGCTCTTAGCCGTA
Source organism: Lactococcus garvieae subsp. garvieae (assembly GCF_029024465.1). Classification (NCBI taxonomy): domain Bacteria; kingdom Bacillati; phylum Bacillota; class Bacilli; order Lactobacillales; family Streptococcaceae; genus Lactococcus; species Lactococcus garvieae. Next base: position 1,246,128 of record NZ_CP118950.1, on the reverse strand, counting down.
TCCTTCAGTACACAACTGCACTCTCTTATTGCTTTCGACCAAAAGTGGCAACCTTTGACCAGAGTGATTACTTGGGCAGATACACGAGCAGTTGCTTTTACAGATGAACTGAAGGCTTCAGGACAAGGTTTTGAAATTTATCAACGCACAGGAACACCGATTCATCCGATGGCGCCACTCTCAAAACTTTTATGGCTGGCAAGTGAACGCCCAGAAGTTTTTGAAAATGCAGCGCATTATCTTGATTTGAAAGGCTATATTTTCTATCGTCTTTTCAAAACGAACAAGATGGACTTGTCGGTTGCAACTGGAACAGGAATCTTTAATATTCATGAGTTGAACTGGGACAAGGAAGTTCTAGAACTCGTGAAAGTTTCCCAACAGCAACTTCCGCAAGTCGTTGAACCTTATGAGATTGAAGAGGGAATGCCTTCAGAATTTGCGAAGAAGATGGGTATTCCTGAGACAACTAAGTTTGTTTGGGGTGCAGGAGATGGCCCGCTTTCTAATCTTGGAGTTAACGCCATTAAACCAGGAGTAGCTGCGATTACCATTGGGACTTCAGGAGCGATTCGTGTGGTAACAGACAAGCCACGTGTGGATGCGAAAGCACGGACATTTACCTATGCTTTGGACAAGGAACATTGGGTAGTAGGAGGTCCAGTTAACTCTGGTGGTGATGTTTTCCGTTGGGTAAGGGATCAAATTTTTGATGGGGAATTGAGCTTTGATGAAATTACCGAGATTGCCGAGCAGATAGAGGCAGGAGCAGAAGGGCTGCTTTTCCATCCTTATCTGGGCGGAGAGCGTGCCCCTCTGTGGGATGCCAATGCAAGAGGCTCCTTCTTTGGCTTAAATCACGGACATAATCGTAACCATATGGCACGGGCAGTTTTAGAAGGGGTGATGTTCAATCTTTATATGGTGGCTTTAAGTTTGATTGAAGTGACAGGAGATTTAAAGCAAATCCAAGCAACTGGTGGATTTGTCAGTTCAGAGTTATGGACACAAATTTTAGCTGATATTTTTGAACAACCAATTAATGTCCCAGAAAGCAAAGAAGCAGGCTGTTTAGCAGCTGTGGTAATGGCAGAAAAAGCTTTAGGACTTATTGATGATTTAGGCGTTGTCGAAGAAATGATTGGCTCTAATGCGACCTACACGCCCAACAACACAAATTTTAAAGCTTATAGAGAATTATCAATCCTCTTTGTACAATTGGCACGTAGTTTTGAAGAAAGTTATAAGGCTATAGCTGACTATCAGCGTAAATAAAAGTTAGGAGTTTTTTATGGATTTACTTATCGTTTTGGTCGGAGTATTGATCTTGCTTTTCTTGATTGGGAAAGCTAAGTTGAATACTTTTGTCTCTCTGGTTATCGTTTCCTTTATTGTTGCCATGCTTCTTGGGATTGATTTAGCAAAGATTCCAGCTTCTATTGAAACAGGGATTGGTGGGCAGCTCGGTCACTTAGGAATTATCTTTGGGTTTGGAGCCATGCTTGGACGCTTGGTTTCAGATGCTGGTGGTGCATATCGTATTGCACATACTTTGATTGACAAATTTGGAAATAAGAGGATTCAGCTGGCTGTTGTTTTAGCTTCCTTTATCATTGGTATCGCACTTTTCTTTGAAGTCGGTATGGTTCTTTTAATTCCGATTATCTTTGCTATTGCTGCAGAACTGGCTATTCCAATCCTCTATTTAGGGATTCCGATGGTTGCAGCCCTGTCTGTGGCTCATGGATTCCTTCCACCTCACCCTGGACCTACAGCCATTGCAGGTGTTTATGGGGCAAATATGGGCTTAGTTCTTCTTTACGGCTTTATTATTGCCGTACCTACAGTTCTCATCGCCGGTCCTCTCTTTACAAAATTTGCGAAAAAAATGGTGCCGGATGCTTTTTCAAGAAAAGGCAATCTGTCAACAGTTGGGGAATATAAAGAGTTCAAACTTGAAGAAACGCCTTCTTTCGTGTCAGCAACGCTTACCTCACTTATGCCAGTTCTTTTGATGGCCATTTCTACTTTATATGTGATGCTGGCGCATGGAGGCAAAACACCCAAAAATCCAAGTGCGTTAGATAATATCGTTGCTTTTATTGGTAGCCCGGATGTGGCAATGCTTCTTTCACTCCTTATCGCTATCTTTACCATGGGTATTTTCCGTAAGATTCCAATGAAGCGTTTGATGGCATCAGCAGAAGCATCTATTAAACAGATCGCCATGATGCTCTTGATTATTGGTGGTGGTGGTGCCTTTAAACAAGTCCTTATTGATGGTGGTGTGGGTGATTCCGTTGCTCAAATCTTCCAAGGTAGTCGTCTGTCACCGCTGATTTTAGCTTGGCTAATTGCCGTTGTTCTACGTTTGGCTTTGGGTTCTGCCACAGTGGCCGCTTTGACTGCCGCTGGACTTGTTTTACCCTTAATGGCAGCCACAGGTACAAATCCAGCTTTGTTAGTTATTGCCACAGGTGCAGGCTCACTTTTCTTTAGTCACGTCAATGATGCAGGCTTCTGGATGTTTAAAGAATATTTCAATCTCACAGTGAAAGAAACCTTGCTGACATGGTCGCTTTTAGAAACGTTGATTGCCATTGTTGGGCTCGTTGGAGCACTTATATTAAATGTGTTTGTATAAGAAAAAAGCCATTAGAGAGCTTCTAATGGCTTTTTCTTATAAACTTTGTGTTGGAGAAACGACATCTTTAGTTTTCAGACTGGAAATCTTTTTAACACCAAGGCCGGTAAAAGCGCTGATGAGAGAAAAGACAGGAGAGAATAAACTAAAGAAGACGAAGGGCAGGTAAGTCAGTGTTGGGACTCCGAAAGTACTCGCAACAAAACTTCCGGCAATTCCCCATGGGATGAGGTAGTTGATAACTGTTCCGCCATCTTCTAGTGTACGTCCTAAGACCACGGGGTCAAGATTGGCCTTTTTGTAGACCTCTTTAAAGGCGTTTCCCGGAAGAATTACCGAAAGGAATTGCTCACCAATAAAGATATTTACACCAATGCTGGTAAACAAGGTCGTTGTAATCAAACTCTTTGGAGAGGCAAGTTTATGTGCAACTCGGTCCATGACTGTCGAAACAAGTCCTGTTTTCATAAGGAGACCGCCCAGGGATAAGGTAAGAATGATGAGTGATACTGTTGGCATCATGCTTTCAATTCCGCCACGTGAAAGCAAGAGGTCAATTTCTTGGTTTCCTGTTGCTGATTTAAAACCAGAATCAATCAATAAACCGAGGTCAGTAACTTTTGTATGTGGATTCTGAATAAATATCATTACTAAAGCGATACCGATATTTAAAAGAATAGTAAGGATGGCAGGGATTTTTTTCCAAGCGCAGATAAACATGAGGAGGATAGGAATGAAGGCCCAGCCAGAAATTGAAAAATGAGCATGTAGAACTTTTGTGACTTCAGCAATCTTATCTAGACTCGTTGCTTGGTTGCTGATACCTAAAATGGCAAATAAGACTAAGGAAACCAAAAATGCTGGAAGTGTTGACCACATGAGATTTTTGATATGCTTAAATAAATCCGCATCAACAACGGCAGCAGTAAGGTTTGTTGATTCTGAAAGTGGAGACATTTTATCTCCGAAAACAGCACCCGAGACAATCGCCCCAACGATGAGAGCAGGATTTAGTCCGAGCGTTGCACCGATACCAAAGAAAGCAATACCGATAGTCGACATCACGGTAAAGGCACTTCCTACGGCACTCCCTACAATTGCACAGACAATGAAGATTGAAGGTACGAACCATTTGACACTGATGATATCAAAGCCAAGGACCATAAGAGTAGGAATAATTCCAGCTTGAATCCATACAGCGATTAAGGATCCTACTAAAATAAAGATAAATATTGGGATGATGCCAGGTTTTATTCCAGAGATAATACCATCATGAATTGCATCGAAGGGCATACGTTTTATAGACATGTAAATCATGACAATACCGATAGCAAACAAAATGGCAATATTGGGGGCAATCTTAAATCCGATTACGGAAAGGGCAATTGTTGCGATGACTAAAGTAAGCATGAGACAGGCTTCCATCATGCTGGGTTGTTTTATTTTTTTCATATATTTTTCCTTGTAGATTAACTTGTATTTTGCAATTGTTTATGAACGTTTGTTAAACAATATCGGATAATTCCTCCACAGGATAAATAACTTATGTTCTGTGAGCTCATATCTTTCCTCCTTTTGAAATAAAAAAACACCCTCAGCTTAAGAAGCTAAGGGCGAATTTCTCCACGGTACCACCTTATTTTTAAAACAGCGAGTGTTTTTCTTTATCATTTCATTTATTATTTTTATACGCTCATTTTAGTGTAATTCAACAAATAGTCCTGATCGGTTCGCAGCAACCACCGACTTTCTGAACAAGAAAACTATTTCCTACTGGGTTAAAATGTTTTTTAGCTTATGTACAAGAATATATTAAAGTTTTTAATTTGTCAAAAATATTTACTCAAAGAATAGAAATATTCTGTATATTGATAATTATTTTAATTTTGAAAGGGGGATCTGTCGTAAATTCTTGCAAAAAAATCAAGGATTTGCTATAATCACTATAACCTTTAAGTGTGTCCAGAGAGGCAGGCAAGGTCAGAATCTTGAATGAACTTAATTAAAGTATATTATAGAGTATTTTCTGATACCTTCCCTAGCCCTTGGACTAGGGAATTTTTCTATATTGGAGTGTTTTATGGCAAAAAAAGAAATCATTGATGAAATCACAATGAAACGTGCGATTACACGTATTACTTATGAAATTATTGAACGAAACAAGGAATTGGATAAACTGGTCCTTATCGGAATTAAGACACGCGGTGTGTACTTGGCTCAACGAATCCAAGAGCGTTTGGCCCAATTGGAAAATATCGATATGCCTTTAGGCGAACTTGATACACGTCCATTCCGTGATGATAAGAAAGCGACAGAAGATACAACAGAAATTAACGTTGATATTACAGGGAAAGACATTGTCTTAGTAGACGACGTGCTCTATACTGGTCGTACGATTCGTGCAGCGATTGATGGTTTAGTTGACCGTGGACGTCCTGCGCGTGTCCAGTTAGCAGTCTTAGTGGATCGTGGACATCGTGAATTGCCGATTCGTGCGGATTATGTTGGAAAAAATATTCCCACATCCCAAGGTGAAGAAATCATTGTCAACATGTCAGAAGTTGACGGTGAAGATAGCATCTTAATTAAGAAAGAAGAGGCTTAATCGTGTCCAGTAATACAGATATTCTTTTAAAAGTTGACGAAAAACCGAAAGGCGGTCAATGGTTTGGCCTTTCATTCCAACATCTCTTTGCCATGTTTGGCTCAACGGTTTTGGTTCCCATCCTTGTAGGTATTGACCCTGCGATTGCGTTGCTTAGTTCTGGTTTAGGGACTTTAGCGCATATGTCGGTGACACGTTTTAAGGTCCCGGCTTATATGGGTTCAAGTTTTGCCTACATCGGAGCAATGCAACTCCTGATGAAGCAAGGTGGAATGCCAGCAATTGCTCAAGGTGCTTTAACCGGTGGTTTAGTATACTTGCTTGTTGCCATTATTGTTCGCTTTGCTGGGCAAGGCTGGATTGACCGAGTTTTACCGCCCATCGTTGTAGGTCCAATCGTTATGGTTATCGGTCTTTCCTTGGCACCTGTAGCTATCAATGACTCCATGTACACTAATCCGGGAGCGATGACGGGATATAGTTTGCCTTTCTTAGCTATTTCCATGATTACTGTCATGGCAATCGTTATTTTCAGTATCTACGGCAAGGGTTTCCTTTCTGTAGTTCCGATTTTGCTCGGAATTGTTACCGGATATATCGCAGCCATTATCATTGGTAAAGTAACTGGTCAAAGCATTGTTGACTTTTCAAATGTTTCCCAAGCAAGCTGGCTCTCACTTCCTACAATGGAAATTCCGTTTTTAAGTTATAAGTGGGCCTTTTATCCTTCAGCAATCTTGACGATGGCGCCTATTGCCTTTGTTACAATGACGGAGCACTTTGGACACATCATGGTTTTAAATTCCTTGACGGGCAAAGACTATTTTAAAGAGCCAGGCCTTGACCGTACTTTAGCAGGGGATGGGGTAGCACAAGTTATTGCTTCATTTATCGGTGCGCCGCCAGTAACTTCATACGGGGAAAACATTGGTGTTATGGCCATTACGAAGATACATTCGATTTATGTTATTGCCGGTGCCGCTGTTCTTGCAGTAGTAGTTAGCTTCATCGGGAAATTGACAGCCTTGCTGACTTCCATCCCAAGCCCGGTTATCGGTGGAGCTTCCATCGCCCTCTTCGGAGTTATTGCTGCAAGTGGTTTGAAAATTATTGTTGAAAATAAAATCAACTTTGATATCAAACGCAACTTGTTAATTTCAAGTGTCGTACTGGTTATCGGTATCGGAGGTATGGTTCTTGACATCACGCAAAATCTACAAATTTCATCTGTAGCTATTGCAACAATTATTGGTATTGTGCTTAATCTGGTTTTACCGGAGGAAGCTTAATATAGAGTTTTGCTCTTCAAAGAGCAAATCACAGTCGTTCATTCACATTTTTTAAATCATGCTACAGAGAGAGCATGATTAGGGTAAAGGAGACCTATAATGTCAGTAACAAATGGTTTAGTAAGCTTGTCACATTTGACAAGCATGGAAGTTTTGTCAACAGAAGAAGTTATGGCTTTGATCAAACGTGCTTCAGAGTTTAAAAAGGGAACAGCAAAATTTGAAAGTGATCGCCAAATTTTCACTTCCAATCTTTTCTTTGAAAACAGCACCCGGACACATAACTCTTTCCATATCGCTGAACGTAAATTAGGCTTAGATGTACTTGAGTTTGATGTTGGAACAAGTGCGCTGAGCAAAGGTGAGACATTGTACGACACAATTTTAACTTTAGACGCACTTGGCGTTGAAGTTTGTGTGATCCGCTCTTCCGAGGAACATTACTACGATCAGTTGATTAATTCAGACAATATCCATTGTGCCATTGTAAATGGGGGAGATGGAAGTGGACAACATCCAAGCCAATGTTTGCTGGATTTGATGACGATTTATGAAGAATTCGGAAAATTTGAAGGTTTAAAAATTGCCATCTCAGGTGATTTAACCCATTCTCGTGTCGCTAAATCAAATATGATGATGCTTCAGAAATTAGGGGCTCAAATCTATTTCACTGGACCTGAAAAATGGTACAAGGAAGAAGAATTCGGAGATTATGGTAGTTATGCGCATCTGGATGATATCTTGCCAGAACTTGATGTGCATATGTTACTGCGTGTGCAGTATGAGCGTCATACAGCAGGAGATATTATTTCTAAAGAAGATTACCATGAACGCTATGGTTTAACCGTAGATCGTGCCGAAAAACTGCGTGATACCGCTATTATTATGCATCCTGCACCAGTAAACCGTGATGTTGAAATAGCGGACAGCTTAGTAGAATGTGCGAAAAGCCGTATTGTCCAACAAATGACCAACGGTGTTTACACCCGTATGGCTATTTTAGAAGCTGTATTGTGCAACTAAGCGAAGAATTATTGGAGGAATCTATGAAGCGACTGTTAATATTAGAAGATGGAACCATTTTTGAGGGGCAAGCCATTGGTGCCAATACAGATATCACTGGAGAACTTGTTTTTAGTACGGGAATGACCGGTTATCAAGAATCCATCACGGACCAATCTTATAATGGACAAATTTTGACCTTTACTTATCCATTGGTTGGAAATTATGGCATCAATCGAGACGACTACGAATCAATTCATCCAAGCTGTAAGGCAGTCGTGGTGAGTGAAGCAGCACGTCGTCCGTCAAACTGGCGTATGCAGATGTCATTGGATGAATTCTTAGAAGCTAAAAATATCCCTGGGATTTCAGGCATTGATACACGTGCTCTGACGAAAATTATTCGTCAACATGGCACTATGAAGGCAGCATTGGTTAATGCTAAAGATGAAATAGAGCACCAAATGAGCCAACTTAAAGCCACTGTTTTACCTAATAATCAAGTGGAAAAAAGCAGTACTTTAACAGCATACTCTTCCCCAAATACAGGAAGAAAAGTAGTTGTTGTTGACTTTGGTCTTAAACATTCAATTCTACGTGAATTATCAAAAAGACATTGCGACATTACTGTTGTGCCCCATAATACGACTGCAGAAGAAATTTTAGAGATGAGCCCAGATGGTGTCATGCTCACAAATGGTCCTGGAGATCCGACAGATGTTCCTCAAGCTGTGACAATGATTCAACAGATTCAAGGTAAGGTTCCGATTTTTGGAATTTGTTTGGGACACCAACTCTTTAGTCTAGCAAATGGCGCAACAACATATAAAATGAAATTTGGCCATCGCGGCTTTAACCATGCTGTCAGAGAAATTGCAACAGGCCGAATTGACTTTACGAGCCAAAACCATGGGTATGCCGTATCATCAGAGGATCTACCAGAAGAGCTTTTGGTTACCCATGTAGAAATAAACGATGGGTCCATTGAAGGGGTACGCCACAAACGTTACCCAGCCTTTTCGGTGCAATTTCACCCAGATGCGGCACCCGGCCCACATGATGCAAGTTATTTATTTGATGACTTTATGGATATGATGGATGAATATCAAAATTAAAAAACAGCTGAAAAGGCTGTTTTTTTTAATAAATCATAAAGTTTAAGATTGTATTCTTTTATAAAAGCTGATATAATTTTATCTATAAAACAAAAAGGACTTTTTCATGAAAATTTCTAAAACATATTCTATTACCCTTATCGCTTTAGGGGCGGCGATTATTGCAGTACTTTCTCCCTTGGCTATTCCTGTGGGGATTGTTCCCATTACGCTTCAAACTTTGGCTATTGGCCTTATTGCAACCTTGTTGCAGCCTCGTGAGAGCTTTTTTGCATTACTGATTTACCTCGTCTTAGGAGCAGTTGGTTTACCCGTTTATGCAGGAGGAGCATCAGGGATCGGTGCTTTATTTGGTCCAACAGGTGGCTTTTTATTCTCCTTTGTACTCGTAGCTCCCCTCCTTTCGTACTTTTTACAGAAGACTGAACGTAAATTTTTCTCTATTTTACTGACCAATCTTCTTGCTCAGTTTTTGATTCTTGTACTGGGTACCGTATGGCTAAAATTCTTTATCGATGCACCTTGGGGAACAGCCTTTGGTATCGGCTTTGCTCCTTTTATTCTCGGAGCAATTATCAAGGCAGTGATTGTAGCTGTAGTTGGTGTGGCACTCCTTGATATTCTTTTTAAAACCAATCCTTATTTTTCTAAATAATAATTTATAAAAAGCTTTCCAAATTATTGGAAAGCTTTTTAGATAAAGAAAGGTGCTTTGTATTTACCAAGCTTTGTCTTATTTTCTCATAGAATTGATATATAATTTTTATTATGGGAAATAAAGTGATTCAATATTATAGAGAAAGTCTCATTGTACAAAAGAATAGGTCACTTCCTATTTTCTTATTTAAAGAATACGGGAGGAAAGTATGATTAAATTTTACTATAGACAAGGCTGTGGTTCTAGCCAAAAAGCAAAGTCATGGTTTGAAAAGTATAAAATAAATGTAGATATGAAAAGAATGGGTGAAATCTCTAAGCAAGACTTGCAAAAAATTTTGTCCTATATGGATGGAGGAATTGAGACAATTACCAAACGGTCGAGCATGAGTAACCCCCAGACACAGAGCAGTTTAGACATGCTTCTAGAAATGAATCTGGACGAAGGTCTAGAATATTTATCTCGAAATGCTTATCTGCTTCGTTCACCGATAGTTTTAGATGAAAATAAAGTTCAAGTGGGGTATAACATGGATGATTTACGTCAATTCTTCCCAAGAGAGTACCGCAGATTAGAACTAGCAACAGACCAAGGTTTTATCTAAAATTAAAAGAAGAATTGGAATGAACAAAATGAAAAAATTTTGGAAAAAAGTAGAAGAAGGTATGGAATATTTTGTTTATGTCTTGTTTATCATTATGTTCTCAATCTTATTGGGATTTATTTGGCATATTATCCCTTGGATATGGATAAAATAAAAAAAGAGACTCAACGCTATGTCTCTTTTTTTATTACTTCTTGGAAGACTGTTTTATTGACAGTCTTTGAGCTTTCAGCAATCCGGTAAAGGGCGTTACGCTGCAATAACTGTATCTTAGGTAGCAGAGATTGCCCATCTTTTAGATAAGTGCTAATCAGCTTATTAGGATCAAAGTCAATGTCATCAGGAGGAAAGGAAATTAAACTTGAACCAAGATAGTCCATCGTCGAGAGCTTTCCTTCTTCCATATGATAGGTTCTTGCTTGTGGCTGTCCATTGTTAAAGAAGGCAATAACAGCATTGTAGGCAACCTTTTTAGTTAGCCCGTAGCGTTTGTCCTTATAACGGAGCAATGCGCTGAGAAGGAACTCCTGAGCTTCGAGGGGCATAAGCTGCGGTTGATAATGGAGTTGTACTAGAATTTCTTCACTTATCTTGTGAAAACCTGTAATCCCCACTAAAAAGCCATTGGGACTCACATAAAACTTTTTAAAATGTGTACGAATAGCTTGTTCATTTTCGGTAATTTGCCCATCTGAAAGGACAGAAATAAAATTCTTAGTGAGTGCTAAATTAAGAAAGCTCATTTATTTTACGAACATCGCGTCACCAAAGCTAAAGAAGCGATAGTGCTCATCAATTGCATGTTGGTAAGCTTCAAGGATAAACTCTTGCCCAGCAAAAGCAGCAACCAGCATAACCAGTGTTGATTTTGGCAAGTGGAAGTTCGTGTTGAAAGCATCAACGACTTTCCATTGATAGCCAGGTTTGATAAAGATATCTGTCCAGCCAGAATCTGCTTGAATATCTCCATCAAATTTTGTTCCAATCGTTTCCAATGTACGGATAGATGTTGTACCGCAAGCAATGACACGATGTCCAGATGCTTTAACAGCACGAAGTGTTGCCGCAGCCTCTTCCGACAATTGATAGAATTCACTATGCATATGGTGTTCTTCAATATTATCAACGCTCACGGGACGGAAAGTACCCAAACCGACATGTAAAGTAAGTTCCACAACATGAACGCCTTTAGCACGAATCTTGTCTAATAGCTCAGGTGTGTAATGTAAGCCGGCGGTTGGTGCTGCAGCAGATCCGTTTTCTTTTGCAAAGACGGTTTGATAACGTTCTTGATCTTCTAGTTTTTCATGAATATAAGGCGGAAGTGGCATTTCGCCTAAACTTTCTAAAACTTCAAGGAAGATACCATCGTAACTAAATTCAACGATACGTCCGCCATGTTCCAATTCTTCAACAACTGTTGCTTTTAAACGTCCATCGCCAAAAGAAAGTTCTTGACCAATGCGCATCCGTTTTGCAGGCTTAGCTAAAGTTTCCCATTGATCACCTTCAGTGTTTTTAAGAAGGAGAAGCTCTACATGTCCTTGAGTTTCTGGCTTAACACCATAAAGACGTGCAGGAAGGACACGGGTATTATTGAGGACAAGGGCATCACCAGGATTAAGCTCATCCACAATATCATAGAAGTGTTTATCTTCCATAGAATGGCTTTCTTTATCCAAGACTAAAAGCTTTGACTCAGAACGCTTTTCAAGAGGTGTTTGGGCGATAAGTTCTTCTGGTAAGTTAAAATCAAAATCATTAATGTTCAAAATATATTTTCTACTGCTTTCTTAAATTTTTAATTGTCCTATATTATTGGATCCCTATGAAAAAGATACTTTTTCGAAAGAAGAAGAACTTTATCATGTACTGATGACCCCTAATATAAAAATTTATAATATAGATTTCCATTCTCTTCCTATGAAAAGTAGAGAACAGATAACAACAATATTATATCACAAATGAAAAACTTAGATTAATCTTGCTTCTTTTTATAACAATGATCTTTGTTTTGAAAAAATATCTCCCATCAAATCCCGAAATAAAATAGAAAACATGGGAAAAATAAATAACTATAAAAATTTAATTTGAAAAATAAACAAAAAGCTATCAGGTAAAGATAGCTTTTTACTTTTTACAGATTAATTCTTGTTTTTAGAGTGGAAATAAGCATCAAGTGTTTTTTTAAAGAATTCACGATCTTTCTCTTCGATTATTTCCTTTTTATAGAAAAGGGCCTCATCAATCAGGCGATCAAGGTTAAGAGAAAGTTTGTTTTTATAGGTAGTATCAATATCAGATTTTTCAACTCCCAAAATATCGGCCATCTTTTGAATTACACCTTGTGAAGGTGTAATTCGCATATTAAGGTAATCTGATAAAGTAGAAGGTACTATCCCAATTTTAGAAGCAAAATCTTTCTGCTTTATACCGCTCATCTGAAGATACTTTTTAATATTAGCTGCGATAATAGCGCGATGTTCTTGAGTATCCATTTCTTTATTATAGCGTTAAATATAGTATCAATCAAGAAAAATAGTCTAGATAGTCCTTGAATATTCACTAATAACGTATTATAATAAGAGTATTGTGTTAATTTATGTTCAAATGAAGAAAAGAGGTCTTTATGCAACAGAATTCTTTAAAAGGTTGGAGAGAAAAAGAAGGTTTGTCAAAGAAATTACTAGCAGATAAATTGAATTTGACTATAGCTGAAGTTGAAGAATTAGAAAAAGACTCCTCTCGAATTTCTAAAGAAACGTTGGAAAGAACCCTTGCTTTATTTAATATCACTTATGATGAAATTATTCTAGGTAAAACCGAAAATCATTAGAAATCATACAGTAAAAATACGCTAAAAACGTAGTTTATTACGATTTAATTAAATATTTTAAAGTATGGGACATAGGGTAGAAATGTCAAGGGAGAATGGATACACGTGAAGAACAGCAAAATAAAAGCCGAGTATTTGTCGAAGAAATTTGAGATGCTGCCGGTGAAAGATACACGGAACAAGGCAAAATCTTTAATAGGCGCAAATGAAAAAAGTCAGAAAGATTTTTGGGCTTTACGTAATGTAAGCTTTGAAATACATGAAGGAGAATGTGTCGGAGTCATTGGGCTGAATGGTGCAGGAAAATCAACACTTTCTAATATCATTAGCGGTCAAATTGCGCAAACTACAGGACAAGTTGAAATTAATGGTGACGTTTCGATTATTGCAGCTAATGCAGGCATGCAAAACAATCTTTCTGGACGTGAAAATATACGTCTGAAGGGCTTGATGGTCGGTATGAAAAATAAGGAAATAAAAGCCAAGGTGCAGGATATTATTGATTTTTCTGAACTTGGACCTTTTATTGACCAACCCGTTAAAACGTATTCCTCAGGTATGAAGGCAAAACTGGGTTTTTCTATCATAGTACATCAAGATCCTGACATTATGATTATTGATGAAGGATTAAGTAAAGTAAAAAATACAGATACTTTTCAAAAAGTGATTGATGAAATTTCAGAAGATTTTTCTACAAATTTATCACTGAATCAGTTCGTTAAAATAGTAGGGAAAAAATTTATTTAGAGTGTAATGAAAGGGACAATATTGATTTTATTAGCGAGACTAAGATTATTTTTTATAAGAACAATAATGTACCCCTTTCTGTTTATTTTAGGAGTAGTTTTTAAGACAAATTCAAAGATTATTTTGTTGACCTCATTTAATGGGAAGTCCTACTCGGATAATCCACGCTATCTGTTTGAATATATGAGAGATTCGGAACAGTTTTCTGATTATCAACTCATCTGGGCTTTCCAAAAAAAACAAGTCATAGTAGGAGCAAAAACGGTAAAATTTAACTCGCTTCAATATTATTACTATCTTTCTAAAGCAAAATATTGGATTTTCAACTCCAAAATGGCACCTTATTATTATAAGAAGTCAGACCAAGTTTACTTACAAACTTGGCATGGCGTTCCCTTGAAGCGATTAGGGCATGACATCATAGATAATGGTTCAACTTATTATCGAAGCAAACAAAGCTACAAACAGATGGTAAAGTCCTATGATAAGGACCGGAGGCATTGGGATTATCTTATCGCTTCTAGTCCCTTCTCGGCTCAGGTATTTGAAACAGCATTCGCTTTTCCGCAGCCCAAAATGCTCCATATTGGTTACCCGCGTGTTAATTGTATGGTGCATCCAGATCCTTTAAAGATTGCAGAATTAAAGAGGAAGTATCATTTGCCAACAAATAAAAAAATAATTCTTTATGCTCCAACATGGCGAGATAATGCTTATAGTAATGTGGGCTACACCTTTGAATTAAAGGTCGATTTTTACAAATGGAAAAGGGCGCTTGGAGAAGGCTACATTGTTTTGTTTAAACCGCATTACTTGATTTGTAGCACTTACCATATCCCTCGTGATTTAAAGAATTTTGTGTTTTTCATGGATCCAAATCAGGATATTAACGAGGCTTACTTGGTGAGTGATGCCCTGATTACAGACTATTCAAGTGTGTTCTTTGATTATGCACAACTGGGAAGACCGATTTATTTTTATATGTACGATCTTGAATATTATGCTGAAGAATTACGAGGTTTTTATCTCAAAGTCCCTGATGATTTACCTAATGATGTCGTAAAAACAGAAGAAGAACTCCTAAAAATGATTAAAGATGATTGTTTTGACTACCAAAGGCTGCGCTCTTTTAACGAGAGATTTAATCCGTGGAATGATGGCAGTGCTTGTGAAAAAATTGTAAGTGAGGTTTTTAGTGAAACTTAAATCTATCGTGTTGACCATCATTTTGGCACTCTTCTATCCTTTTACTTTTCTTTTTCGTGTGCATCAGAACCGGATCACTTTCATTTCGCTTGAGCATGATAACCTATCCAAGGATTTCAAAATTCTGCATGATGAGTTAAACGTAAAGCAAGAGTATGAGATAAAAACCCTGCTTTTCAAGTTCCAGCCCACTTTCCTAGGTCAACTCCAGTATGGACTGGCTTGTATCCAGCAACTTTTCGTCCTTCAAAGTTCAAAACTGGTGATCATTGACTATAACAACTTTGTCATTTCCAAGTTTCCCCATCGTAAAGAAGTCAAAGTCCTAGAGATTTGGCACGCCACTGCAGCTCTAAAAAACTTTGGCAACTGTGTCCAAAGGGATTACGAAATTAAAAACTACGATTATGCTATCGCCAACTCCGACTTTTACAAAGGAGTATATGCCCAAGCTTTCAATCTCCCTGAAGAAAATGTCCTTGTTACAGGTATTCCTAACAATGACAAAATCTTCGATGACCATTTTGTTCAAGACACCAAAGTACGACTTCTTGAAAAGTATCCAGTTTTGGCCAATAAAAAAGTCATTACTTATGCCCCAACATTTCGTGGACGGATCAGTACATATTTTAAAGAAACCAAGATTGATTTGGCGCGCGTGCACCAAGCCTTGGGTGAAGATTATGTCATTATCTACAAGGCGCATCCACTTATTTCGGGTTCGGCTTATGAGAATAATCCTCATGTCCTTTTTATCGAAGAAGAACCGATCTCCTCGATTTTCTGCATCACGGATGTTTTGATAACTGATTATTCGGCTATTGCAGTGGATTGGATGGTCTTTGATAAACCTATCATCGCTTATGTGCCCGACTTTAAAAGCTATTCTAAAAAACCAGGTTTAACAATCGATTACTTGCAAGAATTTCCAGGAGCGGTTACTTTTAATGAAGGTGAACTTATCCAAGCACTCCAGGCAACGGATAGCACATCCTACCCAAAGGAAAGAACTCTCTTTTTCAAGAAAACCTACAACTATTGTGATGGCAAAGCGACAGAACGTGTGCTTAAGGTGATTGAAGATCTTATGACTGAAAAAACAGTAGAGAAAAATATGAGGGAAGTAGAGATATGAAAACGATAAAAAAACGAAAGAAGTTAGGTTGGTTTATTAGCTTTGGCCTTCTACTAATTGTAGGCTGGTCTGCATTTATAATTATGACTCCTAAAAAACAAGAAGAACCACATGGTCAAGCTCAAAGTGTACAACATACAGATCAAGAGTCAGGTTATATTGCCTCCAACAGTTCAAAAGAAGCAGTCAAGTCTTCTGAAAGTATTGTCAAAGATACAGGAGAAGCCCGCACGATAAAACTAAACTCGAAAGAGGGGGGCGAGAAGTTTACTGATCTTTCATCGGGCAGTTTTAAAATTTATAAAGCCAACAATGTCGAAGTATTAAAAACGGCAACTTCGATTGATGCTCCAGCTTTTACCTTGCAAGAAATTATACAAAAATACCCCGAGGCCTTAATCATGAATGCTTCTGGATTTAATATGAGCACTATGCACATCACAGGCTTTCAGATGAATAATGGAAAACTTTTTAAGGATTGGGGTTCAGATAAGAGAGCTAACAATGCCTTTGTTATCAATAACGACGGCAGTAGTCAAATCTATGACTCTTCTGTACCCGCCTCAACAATCATTGAAAATGGTGGGCAAATGAGTTTCAGTTTTGGTTCGGTGCTAATCCGTGATGGTGAAATTCAAAAAAATGATGGTTCAGTGAATTGGATGATTCACTCTTTTATAGCAAATGACGCGCAGAATAACCTTTACCTTATTATTTCGGATACAAGTACAGGATATGATCAGATTATGAATAAGTTTAAGGAGTTGAATTTAAAAAATGCAGTGGTTCTGGACGGCGGCGGATCAAGTCAAATGGCATTCAAGGGCGAAGTAATATACCCGAGTCAGGATCAACGCTCAGTTAATGATTTTATCATTCTTAAATAAGTCTAGTGGTATTAAGTCAAATGATAAGTTGCTAGATTCTGAGTAAAAATCTTGAAAAAAGACAGCACGAAAGAATCTAGTAAAATTTGGCAAATTTTACTAGGCTAGACAAGGAATTGTGCAGATAAAACTAATTATCTTCCATAAACCTCCTTGGTGGCGTATAGAGTTGGTGGTTGCGTAGTAGCACATCCACCAGACGCACAAGTTTTCTTGCGGTTAAAACGACGGCTCTTTTGTGTTTATGTTTGGGGACTTCATCTTTCTTTTTCTTGTAAAACTCTGCGTATTCCACGTTATGTCTTCGTACAGAGTTGGCGGCTTCAACTAAGTAATAGCGAAGATAACGATTGCCTCGTTTTGCAAGAGAAGTATTTTGAGATGAGGTATTGCCAGATTGTGTTTCTTTCCAATTCAAGCCAGCATATTTAGCGACTTGAGGATGGTCTTTAAAGCGTTCAATCTGTCCTATTTCAGCGATAATTCCTGCAGCGAATACCTTTCCAATACCAGGTACACTGGTCAAACATTGGTATTCAGGGATAATTTCTACCATGTCTTCAATGGCTCGATCAATTTCTTTAATCATCTTCTCTAAACTCCGTATTTCGCGAGCAAGGAGACTGAGTACAATATTGACAGAATCTTGTTGGACGAGTGATAAGCGGTAACTTCCTTTTATGGCAGCTTTTATTGCTTTTGCAAGTTTCTCAGGAGCTTTGAAGCGACCTCGCCCGAGTTTCTGGATGAGTTCCGTGAAATCTTCAAGAGGAGTATTTGCGAGTTCATCTAGCGTGTAATCTTCGGTCATGAGTGTCATAATTGTGGCAGACCAAACAGAGGTACTCAATTCTTCATTCTTTAATTCCGCAGAGAGCGTATTGCACTTGTAGTAGATGTTTTCAATGAAGTGTTGTTTTGTACGTACTAATTGTTCCACGAGCTGAAGTCGAGTTCTTGTGAGATGTTGTAGTGCCAGATACTTTTCTTCTTTAAGATAAGATCTTGTAAAGCGTTCAATGCGGAAGTAATCCGCGATGTAGAAAGCATCAAGGGTATCATTCTTGTTTTCTTCGAATGCCTCACGATATTTCTTTATTTTGGCTGGTTGTTCCACCATGACCTCGACTCCGAGCTGCTTTAACTCCGAGTCTTCGTGGAAGAACATTGCAGGATGAAAACTGTAGAGGGATGTGGCTTCCATGCCAATGACGACTCTATTAAATTCATACTTTTCGTTAAGTGAGAGTACTTGTTCTTTGATTTCAGAAGCACCAATCATATCATTGGTAAGTGAAGCAGCGTACAAGACTCCAAGTTCCGTGTCATTTGACATGATGCACACATCGAGTTTGGTAGAGCTGACGTCTAAACCGACAAAACATTTCATTTGGAAGGACCTCCTTTCATTTGATTAGGAAACTATACTTGACTACTGAGAGATTCCCCAGAACTCTGTATCCCTTCATCCTCGCTTATTAGAATACCCATCACAGCGATTACTTACCGCCTGCTCGCTACTAAGAGCAGAGTAATCACGGTGGAAACAGCTAGTGAGTTGGAAGATTTGATACAGCTCGGGTCGCAGACTTATGAAGAAGACGAAGCAACAAGGAGAGTTAGCATATTCCTTTTGAGTCCATTCCTAAGAATAATTATTCTGGGAAACGTCACAATAGTCAAGTAAAACGATAACAATTGTTAGAAAATTGGGGTGAAAAATACCCATAAAATATATTATACGAGGAGAGAGTTATGGAAAAAGAAACGTATAGACGGTCAGGTGGAAAGAAAGTTACTCAAAAAAAGGGAAAGTTTCCTAAAGTTATTGGCATCACTTTACTAGTCTTGATACTTGTTTTTACTGGCTTAGGAGTATTCTTCTATCAAAGTTCTAAAACAGCCATCAATAAGGCTAATACTCTGCATCTGGCAGAAGCACGTCCGGTAAACTTAAAGAAAGGAGAAACATTTACGACTTTAATTCTAGGGACTGCTCATGTAGATAATGAGCAAGTTCTTATGACATCCAGCCTTACTTCTACAAATGCAAAGCTCAAAAAGACAAGTCTCATCAATGTTCAACCTCTTTTAGTTTTTCCAGATCAAACAACGCTCTATCAAAGTTATACTCAAGGCGGAGCAGAAGCAGTAAGCAAGAAGTTTAATGAGACCTTTGGTACAGAAACTAATAAAGTAGTGGAAATTAACTTTGACAACATGGGGAAACTGGTCGAGGCAAGTGGAGGAATCGTTGTGCAAAATACAACAGCTTTTGTATCTAAGGGCCTCAAATTTGAGCAAGGTTCTGTCCAGTTAAAAACAGCGGATGAAGTTGCAGCTTACCTCAGCTTGCTTAACGCCAACGATCAGAAAGGCTATACAGACAGACTACAAGATGTGGCTATTGCTACATTTGAGAATTTGAAAAAGCCTTCTGTTCTGGCGCGACACTCTTTAGCAATTTTGAAAATTTTCCCTGAGGTCATCAATACGAACATCAGCTTCTCAGAGTTTATGAATATAGCCACACACTATAATAAGGCGCTTAAGGTAAGTAAAATAAATGTTCATGCGACTAAAATCCCAGGAAATAAGACCCAACGTGTGACTCAAGAAACGCTAGATAAGGTCAAAAATAAATTTGAAAATACCTTAAAATAATAAGTAAAATAAAGACGACATCTCGTCGTTTTTTATTTATAGTTTCATGAATAAAAAATTGGGTGAAAATTGAACTTTCCTATTGACAAGGAAATAAATTAGCGTTATAATGTGTATATACCAATTTGAAAAAGGAGACTCTCTCATGAAAGTTATCACAGTAAAAAACCAACTTGAAGGCGCAAAAATCGGCTTTGACTTACTCAAAGAAGCAATGGACAATGGAGCAAAAACACTTGGACTTGCTACAGGTTCAACTCCAGTAGAATTTTACAACCAAATCGTTAAATCCGATCTTGATTTTTCAGATATGACTTCAGTAAACTTGGACGAGTATGTTGGACTGGACGGTTCTGATGAGCAATCTTACCGTTACTTTATGAGCAAACACCTTTTCAATGAAAAACCATTTAAAGAAAACTTCTTGCCAAATGGTAAAGCAGCAGATTTGGAAGCAGAAACAAAAGCTTATGACCAAATCATCGCTGAACATCCAATTGATTTCCAAATTCTTGGAATTGGCCAAAACGGACACATCGGTTTCAACGAACCTGGAACTTCATTTGAAGAAACAACACACGTTGTCGATCTCCAAGAAAGCACAATTAAAGCAAATGCACGTTTCTTTGAAAACGAAGAAGATGTGCCACGTCAAGCGATCTCTATGGGTATCGCTTCAATCATGGCAGCTAAATCAATCGTATTGATGGCTTATGGCGAATCAAAAGCAGAAGCAATTAAAGGAATGGTTGAAGGTGAAATCACTGAAGATATGCCAGCATCTATCTTGCAAAAACATGCTGATGTTGTTGTTATCGCAGATGAAGCAGCCGCAGCCTTGTTGAGCAAATAATATAAATAAAAAAGGTCCAGAATTCTGGATCTTTTTTTATTTAAAAACACGTGTAGCTTCGACAGCTTTTTTCCAACCCTGATGAAGCAATTGACGGCGTTTACTATCCATTTGAGGTTGGAAGCTTTGTCCTTCTGAATAAGAACTTTTTATTTCCTCAATGTCTTTCCAAAAACCAACCGCTAAACCTGCCAAGAAGGCAGCACCAAGAGCTGTAGTTTCAAGATCCTTGGCTTTTTGCACGGGAATGTTGAGGATATCCGCTTGAAACTGCATTAAATAGCTATTATTAGCTGCACCTCCGTCAACTTTCAGCAATGGAATATCAATTCCGGAATCTTCTTGCATCGCATCAATAATATCCTTGACTTGATAAGCAATACCTTGCAAGGTAGCTTTGATAATATCATTATTGCTGGTTCCTCGTGTAATGCCAAAAATAGCCCCACGAGCATCCTGATCCCAATAGGGAGCGCCTAAACCTACAAAAGCAGGGACAACATAGACTTCGTCATTATTGGTAGAAGCTAAAGCCGCTGCTTCAGATTCTTTACTGTTATCAATCATCTTCAGACTATCACGGAGCCATTGCACAGAAGAGCCAGCAACAAAGACGGAGCCTTCAAGAGCGTAGGTAACTTGACCATTAATACTGTAACCAATCGTGGTTAAAAGATCATTGGACAGTTGTGCCTCTTGTCCTGTATTCATGACGATGAAGGCACCGGTACCATAAGTACTTTTAATCATTCCAGGTTCAAAGGCCATTTGGCCAAATAAGGCTGCCTGTTGATCTCCAGCCATACCCGCAATAGCTATTTCCGAGCCAAAGAAATGATAGGGTTTTGTCATACCGTAACATTCAGAATTAGAGACGGGTTTAGGAAGCATTACTGCAGGTATATTCAAGAGTTCGAGAATATCTTGATCCCATTGGAGGTTATGGATGTTAAAAAGCATGGTCCGGCTTGCATTAGAATAGTCTGTTACATGTGTTTCACCATCGGTTAGCTTCCAGACTAACCAACTGTCAATAGTACCAAAGAGCAGCTCACCACGTTCAGCGCGTTCCTGCGCGCCGTCAACCTTATCTAAAATCCAACGTATTTTAGTGGCTGAAAAGTAAGAGTCAATGACGAGACCGGTTTTTTGGTGAATGCGTTCAGCATGGCCATCTTTTTTTAAATTATCAGCTATAGCTGCCGATTGTCTGGACTGCCAGACGATTGCATTATAAATGGGCATGCCTGTTTTTTTATCCCAGACAACGGTGGTTTCACGTTGATTGGTAATACCAATCGCGCCGACTTCTGCAGGTTTGATTCCTGATTGGATAAGGGCTTCAGAGACAACAGATTGTACCGAATTCCAAATCTCGTTGGCATCATGTTCAACCCAGCCAGCTTGAGGAAAGTACTGCTGTAACTCTTTTTGTGAGCTTCCGACGTGTTGACCTTGCTTGTTAAAAATAATTGCGCGTGAACTTGTTGTCCCTTGGTCAATTGACATAATGTATTTTGCTTGCATATAAAGCTCCTTGTATACTTCTCTTTATCTTTATTATATCAGAAGTAGGAGAAGGGATAAAACTATATCAGCACTATAAAACGGAAGTACTTCCAAACGAAGATTATGATTTTATGTTTACACCTAAAACGGTCAAGTGCCCATTTGAAATTAATTTAACGATAAGGTGCGCAAAATCACTCGCTTTCATGGTACTTGAAGAAGAAACCCACCATTTAAGTGTGCCTGCTAAGATAGAAGTAATATAGCTGATGACAAAATCACTCGGCACTAATACATCGTGCTCACGAATTTCCAGCTTATCGAAAAGCTCAGTATAGCGTTCGGTTAATATTTCGATAAAGCGATTAATAATTGTTTGGTCTTGTGATTTATCAATCACAATCTGTGCCACTTCTGGATTTTGACGGACAAAGTCGTAGAAGCGTGCCAACATCTCTTCAATATCATTCACATAAACATCAGTGCCATCCACCGGATTCTGTTCATCTAAAATTTTAATAAAATCCATGATAAAAGTATCAATCAAACTGTCATAAAGATCTTGCTTGTCAGCATAGTGTGCATAAAAAGTTGCACGATTAATCATTGCAGCATCCGCAATTTCTTGAATAGAAATTTTTTCAAATTTTTTATTTCTTAATAAAGAAAAGAAAGCTTGTGTAATCATTTTTCGTGTTCTTAAGACACGTAAATCATTTATTTTTGCCATATTAAGACATTTCTCCTTTACTTGTAGGTTAAGCAACATAATAGTAGTATCTGTTGTTTATTATAATCCTTTATGATAAATTCTACCGATTTAAGCTGTGTAAAACACTTTTGACATAAACGACACGCAACTTTCAAATGTCGTTTAAATGACATTAACTTGTAACTTGATGGTTGAAAAATGAGGAATAAATGATAAAATAGACAATGAATAAGATAAGCAACAGCCTGTCATGTCAAATAGAGAAGGAAAATTACTATGAAAAATTATAAGGCTGGGATTGATGTCGGCTCTACTACAGTAAAACTCGTTGTTTTTGATGAGGATTATCAGCTCATTTTTAGTCGGTATGAGCGTCATTTTTCAGATGTAAAAACTGCAACAATAAAAGTATTAAAAGAATTGTTGGAAGAGAGAGGCGAGTGTTCACTTACCTTGGCAATCACAGGATCTGGGGGAATGGGGCTTGCAGATGTAATTGATGTCCCTTTTATACAAGAAGTTATCGCAAGCTCGATTACAATTGAGAAATTTATTCCGGAAACAGATGTCATGATTGAGCTTGGTGGTGAAGATGCCAAGATGACTTTTTTTGACGCAGGTACCCAAGAACTCCGTATGAATGGAACTTGTGCTGGTGGGACAGGGGCTTTTATTGATCAGATGGCGGCTTTACTTAAAGTAGATGCCGCAGGTGTCAATACATTAGCGAAAGACTATGAGAAAATATATCCTATTGCTAGCCGTTGTGGTGTGTTTGCCAAAACAGATGTTCAGCCCCTTCTCAATGAAGGTGTGCGTAAAGAAGATATAGCCGCTTCAATTTTTCAAGCCGTGGTGAATCAAACGATTGCGGGGTTAGCTTCAGGTCGTAAGATTACGGGGAAAATTGCTTTTCTCGGAGGACCGCTTTATTTCATGAGCGAATTGCGCAAGCGTTTTATTGAAACGTTGGATATCGCAGAAGAGGATGTTATTTTTCCTGAAAACCCTCAACTTTTTGTGGCAATGGGTGCTGCTCTAGCTGAGGAAACAAGAACACGTACGATTCGTACTTTAATTGACAATTTAGAAAATGACAATAGCGACAGCTTGATTCCGCAGGATACTTTGGAACGTCTTTTTGAAAATGAACAAGAATTAGCGGATTTTCGAGCACGCCATGCTAAGGCAAAAGCAAGCTATAAAAAGCTCTCTGAACATCAAGGGGCAGCTTTTTTAGGAATTGATGCAGGATCAACCACAACGAAAATTGTGCTCATTGATGGTGAGGGACATATACTTTTTGATCATTATGGTTCAAATAATGGTGAACCTTTGGAGTCGGTCATTGCCGTCTTAAAGGAGGTCTATCGTTTATTGCCACCAGATGTCTATATTGCCAAATCTACAGTAACCGGCTATGGGGAACACCTGATTAAGGCTGCACTCCGCGTCGATTACGGAGAAGTTGAGACGATGGCGCACTATAAGGCTGCAGATTATTTTAATCCTGGTGTTGACTTTATTTTAGATATTGGTGGCCAAGATATGAAAGCTATGCGTATCACCGATGGTGCTTTAAGTTCAATATCTTTAAATGAAGCTTGTTCTTCTGGATGTGGTTCTTTCATCGAAACTTTCGCCCATTCTTTGAAATATGATGTGCGTGACTTTGCCGAAATTGCACTATTAGCAACCCACCCTGTAAATCTTGGCTCACGTTGTACAGTCTTTATGAATTCGAAAGTGAAACAAGTTCAAAAAGAAGGTGCAACTGTAGGCGATATCTCTGCTGGTTTAAGTTATTCTGTCATCAAAAACGCGCTTTATAAAGTAATTAAAGTCAAGCGTCCTGAAGAATTAGGAACAAAGATTGTCGTTCAAGGGGGGACTTTCTATAATGAAGCTGTACTTCGCGCTTTTGAAAAAATCTCCGAACGTGAAGTTGTTCGTCCCTCTATAGCTGGTCTTATGGGTGCTTATGGCTGTGCTTTAATTGCGCTAGAAAATGAAGAGTCTGGGCAAAAATCAGGGATTCTGAACTTGCACGATTTGGAAGCTTTCAGTACACAAAAAGAATTTATGGTTTGTGGTCTTTGCGAAAATCAGTGTAAAATGACGCTGACGGTCTTTAACGACGGCAGTAAGTTTGTTACAGGAAACCGCTGTGAACGAGGCGCAGAAAAAGCAACGCAAGTAAAAGTTAATAAACGTGAGAAAAAGGTTAATCTTGTCGACTATAAATACAAGAAACTTTTCAAATACCGGAGCTTAAGCAAGAAAAAACAGACCCGTGGAGAAATAGGGATTCCGCGTGTCCTAAACATGTATGAAAATTATCCACTCTGGCATACCATGTTAACGGATCTAGGTTTCCGAGTAGTTTTATCTCCTAAATCTGATAAGGAACTTTTTGAAAAAGGAATTGAAACAATTCCTTCTGATACGGTTTGTTATCCTGCCAAGCTTTCGCATGGACACATTATGTCCTTGATTCAAAAGGATATCCCTGCTATCTTTTATCCTTCAGTGCTTTATGAACAAAAAGAACAGGCCCAAGCAGAAAATAATTATAACTGCCCGATTGTTCAATCTTATCCCGAAGTGATTCGTAACAATATTGATGAAATTCGAGAGGGGAAAGTTAAATACCTTCATCCATTTATTAATCTGGCTGACCAGGAGGGTGTCGCAGTAAATGTCCATAAAGCTTTGCTTGCTCAAGGTTTTAATGTGGATTTGTCTGAAGTGAAAGCCGCGGTCTTCCACGGTTTTGAAGAGATGGAGAACTTCAAGCAAGACATCCGGGATAAGGCAGAAGAGTTGCTCATGCAGATTAATCTTAACAAGGAAAAGGCCATTGTTCTCTCAGGTCGTCCTTATCATTTAGATCCAGAGATTAATCATGGCATTGCCGACATTATTACACAAGAAGGTTTCCATGTCCTTACAGAGGACAGTATTGCGCATCTCGAGGAAGTTGCTGGGTTGCGTGTGGTCAATCAATGGGTTTACCACTCACGTCTCTATGCT
Organism: Lactococcus garvieae subsp. garvieae; assembly: GCF_029024465.1. Lineage (NCBI taxonomy): Bacteria > Bacillati > Bacillota > Bacilli > Lactobacillales > Streptococcaceae > Lactococcus > Lactococcus garvieae. The sequence continues at coordinate 1,220,629 of NZ_CP118950.1, read as the reverse complement.
GCGGCGCAAGTGGTGTGTAAAAATAAAAATCTGGAATTAGTACAATTGAATTCCTTTGGTTGTGGTTTGGATGCAGTGACAACAGACCAAGTGGAAGAAATTATGCGCAATCATAATAAACTCTATACGGTCCTTAAGATTGATGAAGGATCAAATATGGGAGCCGTGCGTATTCGTTTACGTTCTCTCAAAGCAGCAGTTTCAGAACGTCATCGACATGGTGTTGAAGAAAATATCCAAATCAAAGAAATTGTTGAAACACATCCGGTCTTTACAAAAGAAATGGCTAAAAAACACACGCTTCTTATGCCAATGTTGTCGCCGATTCACCAAGAAGGTTTGCTTGAGAATGCTTTTGCAGCCTCCGGTTATAACGTCGTTGTGTTGCCGGAAACACAAAGCTCGGTGAACAACGGACTAAAATTTGTGAATAACGATTCTTGTTATCCTGCAATTATAACGATTGGTCAACTCATTGAAGCTCTGCAATCTGGTGAATACGATGTGAACAATACATCCGTCATGATGACCCAAACAGGTGGTGGATGTCGTGCAACAAACTATATTCCTTTACTACGCAAGGCGCTTGTTGATGCTGGTTTCCCCCAAGTTCCAGTAGTGAGCTTATCTATGGGGAATCAAGGAACAGAAAAAGGTTTCAAGTTTACTGTGCCACTTTTGACTCGTTTTATGATTGCTGTACTTTATGGAGATTTGTTTGAGCGCGTGGTTTATCGGACACGACCTTATGAAGCTGAAAAAGGTTCGGTCAATGCACTTCATGCAAAATGGTTAGTAAAAGCGCAACATAATGTTAAATCTGCTTCGATTTTTGAATTCAACAAGAACATGAAACAGATAATTAAGGATTTTGATAATATCGAACTTCTTGATATTCGAAAACCCCGTGTGGGCGTTGTTGGTGAAATTCTGGTTAAATACAGCAAAACTGCCAATAATGATGTTGTGAGCATTATTGAAGAAGAAGGTGCTGAAGCAGTAGTTCTCGATTTGATTGGCTTTATGAACTATTCTTTATACAACCAAATTTGGAAAACAGATGAGATTGGTTTTGCGAAGAAAAATAAATTGATGGCGAAAACGCTCCTCTCTATTATTAATATGCTGGAAAAACCTATGGATAAAGCTTTACGTGCTTCTGAACGCTTTGATGGTATTGAGTCTATTTATGAAATAGCGGCCAACACAGAAGGAATTGTTTCGGTGGGGAATCACACAGGCGAAGGGTGGTTCTTGACAGGAGAAATGATTGAGCTCTTGCAAAAAGGTGTAAAAAATATTGTCTGTCTCCAGCCTTTTGGCTGTCTTCCCAACCATATTGTCGGTAAAGGAATGATGAAAGAATTACGTCGACAATATCCGGGAGCAAATATTAGCCCAATTGATTATGATCCTGGTGTCTCTGCAGTCAACCAGCTTAATCGGATTCGTTTGATGATGGCAACAGCTAAAAAAGCAATGAAGGAAGAAGTAACAGTTTAAAGTAAAACTAAAAGGAGCATTTTTATAAATGCTTTTTTTTGTACTCGATTTTAGTTGGAAATTTATATTCTTGACAATTCCATTTTTAAAAAGTATAATTCAATTAATATAAAAGTATAGTCTTTTATAATCATACATATATATTTAAGGAGAATCTTATGCTTACAATGGGATTTATCGGATTTGGAAAATCAGCGAATCGTTATCACCTTCCTTATGTTATTCTGCGTGAAAACATCAAGGTTAAAACAATTTTTGATTTACATGTGAATGAGGAACTTGCAGCACCATATAGGGAAAAGGGAGTACATTTCACAACTGACTTAGAAGAAATGCTGAATGATGACGACATACACCTTATCACGATTTGTACGCCAGCTCACACGCATTATGAGCTTGCTAAAAAAGTAATTGAAGCTGGAAAATCAGTAATAGTGGAAAAACCTTTTGTCGATACATTGGAACATGCCAAAGAGCTACTTGCCTTAGGGAAAGAAAAAGGCGTTATGGTGTCCCCTTATCAAAATAGGCGTTTTGATGGAGATTATTTGGCAGTAAAACAGGTTATTGAGCATGGCTTACTTGGCGATATTCTGGAGGTGGAGGCCCATATTGATTATTATCGTCCAGGATCAATAACAGAAGCAGGACCAAAAGAAGCCGGTGCGTTTTATGGTTTAGGTATTCACTCTATTGATAGACTCGTGGCACTTTTTGGACGTCCTGAAGCAGTGACTTATGATATTAGAAATAATGAAGTTGCAGAAGCAGTAGATAATTATTTTGATGTAGATTTGCACTATGGAAACCAATTAAAAGTTAAAGTAAAAACAAATCATCTGGTGGCACAAGATTATCCAAGATTTATCCTTCATGGAACAAAAGGTTCCTTTATTAAGTACGGTGAGGATCAACAAGAAAATGATTTGAAAGCTGGAATTATGCCTGAAGTACAAGCATTTGGGGAAGATAGCCCTATGAATTATGGTCTTGTTAAATACCAAAATGCAAATGGCGACTGGATTGAAAAACAAATAAAAACACCTGTTGGTGATTATGGTCGCTATTATGATGCTGCTTATGAAACCATTGTTAATGGTGCTGAAAAACTAGTGAAAGATGAAGAAGTCATCACGAATATTGAGATTTTGGAAAATGGCTTTAACCAACCTTCACCTTCGGTTTACCGTTTAAGCATATTGGACGAGGAGAGATAACATCATGAAAAGAATTTTAGGATATGAAGCGTCTGATTTTACACAAGAGCGCACATCACAAGAATTCAAAGAAGCTATTTTAAAAGCAGAAGGACGTACAATACTCGTGGATCTAGCTGCAGAAACTGCCCCACTCTATCCAGAGGTTACCAATGGTGAAATGGCCGCAGCTTTTGGTGCAGATTTATTACTTTTGAAGGATTTTGATGTGCAAAAGATGAGCATTCCTGGTTTAGGAGAAATTAAGGACCTCTCAGAGTTACGGAAGTTAACAGGAACCGCTGTAGGTGTCAATTTGATTATCAAAGATACAGGACCTGAATATAAAAGAGTGACAGAAGCATCAATAAAGGAACTTCTTCGTAAAAGAATAAATTTCTTATCACTAACTGCATATGTTACGCCTGAAGCAAGTCCGGAGCGTATTGTAGCGGATATTAAGAAGGTACGTCGTTTCTATGATGGTTTTTTAATGTTGAATCCCGTTGTGTCACATGGCTCAGAGTTACTTTGGGGTAATTTAAAAGCCTATATTGATGCGGGAGTTGATATGATTGACTTACCTGCTCCGGGAGCTGTGCCAGGCACCACAGAAGAACAAATCGCACGATTAGCCTTTGCAATTAGAAAAACAGGTACTTTGGTGGACTGTGTGGTTGGAACTTCTCAAGAAGGTGCGGATAAACGCACGATTCAAAGTTTAGCTTTGGCGGCAAAACGTGTGGGAGCAGATGTCTTTGAGCTGGGAGATGCAGGTGTAGCTGGAATGCCAGCTCCCGAAAACATTTTTCATGCTTCAATGACTATTCGAGGAAAACGTCATACTTATGTGAGGATGGCGCGCTCCGCAAATCGCTGATAAAGTAAAAATCATAAGTGACCCTCACTCGTGATTTTTACTTTATTTTCCTAAGATATTGTGTAATAATAATGAGAATGTCAGTTTATGAGGTCGATATATGAAAAAGAAACAGCCAAAGTATTTAGTAATTTATGAAGATGTTAAGGAAAAAATTTTGTCTGGTCACTATCCTATCAATTCCAGAATTGCAGATGGCAATACTTTGGTGCAAGAGTATGATGCAAGTTTGATGACTGTGAAAAAGGCACTGGATATTCTGGTATCAGAGGGTTTTTTGATCCGCCGTCGAGGCTATGGCACGATAGTAAAAGATTGGACCAAGGGGAAAAAAGCGCATCTCTATGCAGTAGATGGCTCTTCCAAACGTCATTCAGAGCAGTTGGAATCTGAAGTTTTAACTTTCGAAGTCGAGCATCCAAATGCGGATATCGCTCATAAATTATCCATAGATGTAGAGGATTTCATATATCGTATTGAACGGGTAAGGTATGTTAAAAAGGTGCCGACGATTATTGAGTACACTTATATGCCAATTTCCATTATTCCACAATTGAAATATTCTCATCTCACGGGTTCCATTTATAAGTATATTTTGGAAGAACTTGGCCTTGTTATACAGAGTTCCTTTCTTAATGTCAAGGGTGTACGTCCCAATGCGTTAGAAAAACAGGCCATGCATCTTACAGATACGGATTTTTTGATGCAAGTCGAGCAAGTTGCTAACCTTGATGATGGACGTATTTTTGAATATTCGATTGCCCGCCATTTACCTGATTCATTTAACTTTGAAACAGTGATCTTTAACAACTAAATACAGGACAAAACTTACTTTTAGGTTCCTCGATTACTCAAAAATAGGAACTGTGTAAGTAGGACAATCTGCTCTATAATGGTGAGAGCACAGCTAATGATGAAAGGATCAAATAAATGGATTTAAAATTAACAAACAAACTTGCTTTAGTGACCGGATCAACCAAAGGCATTGGACGTGCGATTGCTGATAGCCTTGCGGCCGAGGGTACGGATGTTATTATTAATGGCAGAACTGCGGATGTTGTGGATAAAGTGATTGAAGAATTTAACAAAAAATATCCGAACAGAACGTTTTATCCAGCAGCCTATGATTTATCTAGGGAAAATGAACGACAAGCTCTTTTTCAAGCCTTTCCAGAAGTTGATATTTTAGTCAATAATATGGCAATATTTAACGATGCAAAATTTGAAGAGATCGAATTGGAGGAATGGCGCCGTTACTTTGAGGTTAATTCAATCTCAGGGATTGCTTTAGCCCAATTCTATCTTCCTAAAATGAAGACAAAAAATGCGAACGGGCGTATCATTTTTATTGCATCAGAAGCAGCGATTATGCCAAGTCCCGAAATGCCGCATTATTCTATGACCAAAACGATGAATCTGTCTTTAGCGAAATCCTTGAGTCGTGAAACAGTAGGGACTACAGTAACGATTAATACGGTAATGCCAGGGTCAACATTAACAGAAGGTGTTGAGCATTTATTGGTCTCACTTTATCCAGAGCTAGAATCTGTTGAAGAAAGAAGTCGCGCCTTCATGTTGAACAATCGACCAACATCAACGATTCAACGTTTGATTCATCCTGAAGAAATTGGTAATTTTGTCGCTTATGTCGCCAGTCCTCTTGCGGGGGCCTTTTCTGGGGAAGCACTTCGGATGGATGGTGGACTTGTTCCGACAATTTTTTAAACAAACAAAAAAACATTGGCCGTGGCCAATGTTTTTTATTTACGATAAAGTCGTGTTGAATTTTTTAATTCAGCAAGGCTATAGGGCATAGGATCAGAGAAGGTTTGATCAACATGTACGTCCAGACTTTCTGCGAACATTTCTTCATATTCTGGAATAGAAAGTTTTTTGCGGTTGTCTAAGAGCGCTTGGTGCTCTGACTTACGGAGATGTTGCTCAAAGCCTTCAACTAATTGACCAGAGAAAAATTCGGCAACTGTTCCAGACCCATAGCTGAAGAGTCCAATCTTATCGTTGGCTTTTAAGTTTTCAGCATTTTCCAAGAGAGAAATCAGACTGAGATAAAGTGAACCTGTATAAAGATTTCCGACACGACGATTATAGACAATTCCTTTTTCATACTGTGCCAGAAGATGTTCTTGAACTTCAGAGCTTTCATTTTCAAGTTGAGGAAGAAGTGCTTTTTTCCCCATCTTCGTATAAGGAGTATGGAAAGTTAAGGCAGCAAAATCAGAGAAACCAAGACCAGTACGACGTTCATACTCTTGCCAAACTTTAGCAAAAGAATCAATATAAGTGGCATTTGAAAATTGACCATCAACAGTTGGATAAGCGTCACCAAATGGACGCCAGAAGTCATAAATATCTTGGGTCAAGCTGACAGAGTCATCGTTGAGTGCTAAGATATGAGGGTCAGAGGCAATTAACATGGCTACGGCCCCAGCGCCTTGTGTTGGTTCTCCACCTGTGTTCAAGCCATATTTGGCAATATCAGTGGCGATGACGAGAACTTTACGCTCTGGATGGTGATAAACATGGTCTTTAGCCATTTGCAAACCCGCAGTTGTCGCATAACAGGCTTCTTTAAGTTCAATAGAACGTGCAAAAGGTTGAATGTCAAGTAAACCATGAACAACAACAGCAGAGGCTTTTGATTCATCTACAGAAGACTCTGTACCAACAATGACCATGTCAATTGCTTGCTTATCTTCTTCAGTCAGAATTTCAGCAGCTGCGTTGGTCGCAAAGGTGATGAGATCTTGGCTGATCGGATTGACTGCCATTTGGTCTTGTCCAATACCGATATGAAATTTAGCAGGATCAATGTCACGCGCAAGCGCTAAATCAGTCATATCTACATAAGTTTCAGGAACAAAAAAGGCAAGTTTGTCAATACCAATATTCATATATATCCTCCAGTTTATATGCTTTATTAATTTGTATGTTTAAGCTCCAATTTTAACATAAAAGATTAAAAATTGGAAAAAACTTTTGACTATTTGAAGGAGAAATGTGCTATACTTGGCTTATGAAAGAAATAGTAATTATCGATGCGCTTCGTACGCCTGTCGGAAAATATGATGGTGCTCTGTCAGATAAGACAGCTGCAGAACTGGGTGTTCATGTAGTTAAAAATCTACTTGATCGCCATGAAGATATTAAAGATGACGTCAAACAAGTGATTTTTGGCAATGTACTACAGGCTGGTACAGGGCAAAATATTGCACGTCAGATCTCAATCAATAGTGGTCTATCTCACCATGTTCCAGCTTCAACGGTTAATGAAGTCTGTGGTTCAGGTATGAAGGCAGTGATTCTCGCTAAGCAACTTTTACAACTTGAGGAAGCGGATGTTGTGATTGCTGGGGGAACAGAGTCCATGTCTCAATCTCCAATCATCCGTCACCGTAAATCCGGTGAAGAAGTGCTTTCAATGATGTCTGAGGGCTTAGTAGATGCGTTTAATGGTGAATCAATGGGTTTGATTGGTGAAACAATCGCCGAGCAATTTGAAATTAGTCGTGAAGAACAAGATCGCTTTGCTCAACGTTCGCAAGAAAAAGCCCTAGCTGCACGTACAGCGGGTGCATTTGAAAAAGAAATTGTGCCATTTTCAGATTTAGCAGAAGATGAGACAATTCGTGCAAACTCTTCATTAGAAAAACTTTCTTCACTGCGTACTGCTTTCAGTGAGAACGGCAGTGTAACTGCAGGTAACTCATCACCCGTAAATGACGGTGCGTCCGCTTTGCTTTTAGCAAGCAATGACTATGCCGAAGCAAAAGATCTTCCAGTTTTGGCAAAATTATTAGCCAGTGAAGAAGTTGGGATTGATCCTGAAATTATGGGTGTTTCACCGATTAAGGCCATTCGTCAGTTGCTTGAACGTACAGATTTGGATATTGAAGATATCGATATATTCGAAATCAATGAAGCTTTTGCAGCATCTAGCGTTGCTGTAAATCAAGAACTCAATATTCCAGAAGAAAAAGTGAATATTTATGGTGGCGCTATTGCTTTAGGGCATGCTATCGGTTCATCAGGAGCACGTGTTCTGACTACTTTAGCTTATGCGCTTCAACGTGAAAATAAACGTTATGGTATTGCCAGCGTTTGTATTGGTGGCGGTCTTGGTTTGGCTGTCCTCTTGGAAAACCCTAATTTAGTTTAAGCAATGAATATGAAGAAAAAATTTTACCAAATGAGTCCAGCAGAGCGTCTGGATTTTCTTGACTTAAAATCAGAAACACGACAAATTTTAGAAGAAACAGTACTTGATGTAGCTTTAGCAGACAATCTCATCGAAAACCAGATCAGTGAATTCGAGCTGCCAATGGGCTTGGCGCAAAATTTTGTCATTAATGGCAAAAAATACCTGGTCCCAATGGTAACCGAAGAACCTTCTGTAATTGCAGCTGCGAGTAATGGCGCAAAGATAGCTGGAAATTTTCAAACGGTGCTTTCGGAACGATTAATGCGAGGGCAGATTGTTTTTTATGATGTTGAGCAGGCAGACCACCTCATGCAGACTATCGAAGAAAATCAAGCCGGCATTTTTCGTGCGGCAAAAGAAGCTTATCCTTCGATTTTTAAACGGGGTGGAGGTTTAAGACAAGTGAGCAGTAGAGCTTTCGAAGCAGAAGGTTTTGTATCCGTTGATTTTAAAGTGGATGTGAGAGATGCAATGGGAGCGAATATTGTGAATGCCATTTTGGAAGGTGTTGCTAACCTCTTTCGCACATGGTTTCCAGAGCAAAAAATCTTATTCAGTATCTTGAGCAATTATGCGACTGAATCTTTGGTTAAAGCCAATTGTGAAATACCTGTTGAACGGCTGAGTAAAGGAAATAATGGGCAAGAAGTTGCTGAAAAAATCCAAGCAGCGTCACGCTTTTCTAAAGTTGATCCCTACCGTGCAGCCACACATAATAAAGGCATTATGAACGGCATCAACGCCGTTGTCCTTGCTACAGGAAATGACACGCGTGCAGTGGCCTCAGGGATTCATGCTTATGCGAGCAAGGAAGGAAGCTACCAGGGCCTTGCGGAATGGTATGTCAAAGATGGCTTACTTTTTGGAAGCCTTGAGCTCCCATTGCCAGTGGCAACGGTTGGTGGTGCAGTGAAAGTTTTACCTAAAGCTCAAGCTGCTTTAGAACTCTTAGAAATTACAGAAGCAAAAGATTTAGCACAAGTCATGGCTGCAGTTGGTTTAGCACAAAATTTGGCTGCTTTGCGTGCCCTGGTTTCTGAGGGAATACAGCAAGGACATATGAGTTTGCAAGTTCGTGCCTTGGCAATGACAGTTGGCGCCAAAGACGAAGAAATCACTATTTTGAGTGAAAAACTCCGCCAAGAAAAAGTAATGAATCAAGAGAGAGCTGAAAAACTTTTGCGGGAAATCCGCCAGAATAACAAATAAAAATGCTGTCAAGTTTTTTTCTTGACAGGACAATATTTTATGATATAATAGTGAAGTAATAAAAAATAGAAATAGGAAATATAACATGTCTGTAAAAATTCGTTTAACTCGCATGGGTTCAAAGAAAAAACCTTACTACCGTATCAACGTTGCTGATTCACGTTCACCACGTGATGGTCGTTTCATCGAAACAGTTGGAACTTACAATCCACTTGTAGCTGAAAACCAAGTAACTTTGAAAGAAGAACGCGTTATGGAATGGCTTAACAATGGTGCACAACCATCTGATACAGTTCGTAACATCCTTTCAAAAGCTGGCGTTATGAAAAAATTCCACGAACAAAAATTCAGCAAATAATATTAAAAGCGGCTTAAGCCGCTTTTTGTCAATTTCACAATAATTTGGACGATTTTAGTCAGAGTAGAGGTAAGAAATGCAAAAAGATGTGAAAGAACTTGTAATGACAATTGTAAAACCTTTGGTAACAGAACCCGATGCTGTTTCATTGGAAATTATCGAAGGTGAAGAATTTATGGAGTACCATTTGGAAGTAGCGGAAGCTGATATTGGTCGTATCATTGGCCGTCAGGGACGTATCATTCAAGCGATTCGTACCGTCGTTTACTTTGTACCTGTTGAGGGTAAAAAAGTGCGCCTTTTGGTGGATCAATAAGATATTAAATAAAAGAGCACAGGTTTATGACTTGTGCTCTTTTATTTAATATCTTGGATTTGTGGCAAAAAAGTAGACAATTTTAAATTTGGTTTAAGGAACGGTTAACTCACAAATAAGAAAAGAATAGTATATTAAAGATACGACTTTGAAAAAATTGCTAAAAGTTGCTGAAAATGGGAATAAGAGGGATAAAACTATGATTAAGCTATATACGGCGGCGGCCAACTCATCATCACAAAAAGTAAGAAAATGGCTTATGGATCATCACCTAGAGTTCCAAGAAATTAATCTCACCAAAGATACATTGACAAAGGAAGAAGTTCTTGCAATCTTTTCTTTAACGGAGGAAGGGTCGGATGATATTATTACACGTAGAGGAAAAGCCATTCAAAATTTAAAAGAAGATTTTTATTCTTTAACGATTCAAGAACTGATTCAAGCAATCGTTGATAATCCACTCTTACTTCGTCAACCATTAATCATAGACAGTAGCCACTTGCAAGTAGGCTACCACGAAGAAGATATTCGAAAATTTTTGCCACGGGAAGTACGCAAAGTTATGATTGAAGACTTCGCGAAAAAAAGAAAATTCTAAATTACAAATGCTGATTTAAAGATCGGCATTTTTTTATTTGACAATTTTTAAATAAAGGAGTATTCTATATATGTAAATAAAACATGTTTAATTTACATATATAGAAAGAAGGACTAAAAATGAAAAAATACTCTACATTAAAAGATTTTATCGGCTCACATATGATTTATACCTATGATAATGGTTGGGAATACGAAATTTATATTAAAAATGAAAAAACAATCGATTACCGCATCCATGGCGGAATGGTTGCTGGCCGCTGGGTAAAAGAACAAGAAGTTGACATTGTGATGCTTACAGAAGGTGTTTATAAAGTTGCTTGGACTGAACCAACAGGAACAGACGTTTCTTTAGACTTCATGCCAAATGAAGAAAAAATGCATGGTATGATTTTCTTTCCAAAATGGGTACACGAACATCCAGAAATCACAGTATGTTTCCAAAACGACTTTATCGATGTGATGCATGAATCACGTGAAAAATACGAAACTTATCCAAAATACTTAGTTCCAGAATTTGCTACAATCACGTATATTGCTAATGCTGGGTCAGATAACGAAGATGTCATTGCCCAAGCGCCATATGAAGGGTTGCCAAATGATATTCGTGAGGGTAAATATTTTGATGAAAACTACAAAAAAGTAAACAAATAAGAAAGAGAAAGATGAATATATTCATCTTTTTTCATTTATAGCCTAAGAGTGTTTATTTCGATATTATTCCGTTATAATAGAGGATACATTTACAATTTGCAAAAATTGGGTTATTATGGAATAAGGGAGAAATAAAATGGCCAGTGAAGATAAATTGTCTTATATTATTCTGGGTTTGTTGAAGCATGAACCGTTGACAGGATATGATCTAAAGAAAAATTTCGAAAACGAAGTAGGCGAATTTTGGCAAGCAAATACGGGACAAATTTATCCGACCTTAAGAAAGCTCTTTGATGCTGAAGCAGTCGATTTTGATGTCGAAATTGTCGGTGCCAAATTAAAGAAAAAAAAGTATCATATCACGGATAAGGGGCGTGAAATGTTTGATCAATGGATCCAAGCGCCTGCTGAACTCTATGCCGTTCAAAAAGACGAATTTATGTTACGGTTGTACTTTTTGAAGAATGATGATGATGTCCGAATTATGGATTTAATTAATGAAGAAATAGAAGTACATAAGAAAAAACTGAATTATCTTCTGCAACGTCAAACACTTATCTTTGGAGGAGCTGATCCTGAAGAAAAAAATGGACATTTTTTAGTTTTAGACTTTGCCATCCAAAGAGAAAACTTTCGACTTGATTGGCTACAAAAGGTGAAAAGTAGTCAAGATAAGCGCGAGAGCTAGGGACAATATTGGGGAAGTGGTAAGCATACAACAAATAAAAGCATCTAGATTTCTAGTGCTTTTTTCTTGAAAAAGAGAGGCTAACGCTTCTTAGCTTAAACAAGTAGTGTCACAAGCAGGTCCAGTAAAGTTTTTTTGCTATAATAGAGAATAGAGAATTTTTAAGAAAGATTAAAATATAAAGGGGATAATCTATTGACGGTAAATCTTATAATAATAGTATTAATGATTGCTTTTACAGCTTTCTTTGTTGCATCTGAATTTTCTTTGGTGAAAATTCGTAAAAGTCGTTTAGAAACACTGGCAGCTGAGGGCAACAAACAAGCAAAGTTAGCTATTGTTGTTGTAGAGCATTTGGATTCTTACTTGAGTGCCTGTCAGCTAGGGATTACATTGACTTCCTTGGCTATTGGTTGGGTCGGAGAAAGCACGATTCATGCCTTGCTTGCGCCTGTGATTCATTATCTACCACTGCCTAATACGATTGCAGAAAGCTTTTCAATTGTTTTAGCTTTCTTGCTGATTACTTTTGTTCACGTTGTAATTGGTGAATTGATTCCGAAATCACTCAGTATTTCTAAGACAGAAGCTGTCGTTTTAGCAGTTGTAAGACCTTTGCACTATTTCTACAAGGTTACCTATCCCTTTGTTTGGCTGTTGAATGTTTCCGCAAGCTCTATTGGCAAACTCTTTAATCTCAGCCTAGCATCAGAAGGAGAAGAAACGCATTCGGAAGAAGAACTTCTTTTGATAGCCAATCAAAGCTTTGCTAAAGGTGAAATTAACGAAAAAGAATACGAGTATCTCAACAAAGTTTTTGGATTTGACGATTTATTAGCTAAAGAAATTATGGTCCCTCGTCTCGATATGGAAACAATTGCTTCAGACAAAACAATTAAAGAAGCGCTAGAGTTTGCAATCGAAAAAGGGCACACGCGTTTCCCGGTGATTGGAAAATCTAAGGACAATATCTTAGGCTATGTGACGCTCCAAGCCCTTATTAAAGAATATCTTGTGTCGCCAATGCAAAAAGTGCATACGATTGCTCAGGAACCGATCGTCTTTATTGATACTATCCCAGTAAAAATCTTGCTCTCACAAATGCAAAGTGAACATAAACATTTTGCAATTTTGTCTGATGAATATGGTGGAACCAGCGGTTTAGTAACGATTGAAGATATTCTGGAAGAACTTGTGGGCGATATTCAAGACGAGCAAGACCATGAAGAAGAAAATATTGTCGAAGTCGAGCCAGGAATTTATCATGTCAAAGGGAAAACGCCTTTATCTGAAATTGAAGATAAGTTTGACACAGATTTCGATAATCCTTCGGCAAGTAATACTATCAGTGGTTATATTATTAATGACTATTTGGAAAACAGAGAAGAACTTGACGTAGGAAGTACTAAAGTTTTGAATAATTTACAGATAAAGGTTCTTGAAATGGATAGAGTAACTCCAAGTGAGTTAGAGATAAGCAAAGCAGAGAAAATCATCTAGATTTTACTGAAGTGCAAGAGCATAAAAAATTCACATTTTTAATGTGAATTTTTTTGATATATATATTTAAAAAAAGACATTTATTATATTTTGTACACTTTTTAATGTGAACTTGACAAACCAGAGGGGACATGGTAAAATTCTATTTGTTCATGTGAATACAAACACAAGGAGAAATTATGAAAAATTGGACAAAATTAGGATTGCTTGCCATTGTTGGCCTTTCATTGACGGCATGTGGGGGAAATGCTCAAAATAAAAGTACGTCTTCCAGTTCCTCAGAAAAGACTGATGCTAAAGCAGGCGCCAGCAAAACCATGACTTATGCAGAACCATCAAGCTTGAAAAAAAGCTATGATGTGATCATCGTTGGTTCTGGTGGTGCAGGGATGACCGCAGCTATTGAGGCTAAAGATGCGGGAATGAATCCTGTCATTTTTGAGAAAATGCCGATGGCTGGAGGAAATACTTCTAAAGCATCTGCAGGATTGAATGCTTCGGAAACATCTGTTGAAAAAGCACAAGGTATTACAGACTCAAATGATAAATTTTATGAAGAAACGCTTAAAGGTGGGGGAGGAACAAATGATAAAGAGCTCCTTCGTTACTTTGTCGACCATTCTGCAGCAGCAGTAGATTGGTTAGCACAGAATGATATAGTTCTTGATAACTTAACGACTACCGGTGGGATGAGTGTTTCTAGAACGCACCGTCCACATGATGGTTCAGCTGTCGGCGCTTATCTTGTTAAAGGATTAGAAGAAAATATTTCTAAACGTGATATTCCGGTTTTTGTCAATAGTGATGTAACGAAAATAAATGAAAAAGACGGCAAAGTTTCAGGTGTCGAAGTTAAAATTGAAGGGGAAACCAAACAAGTTGACTCAAAAGCTGTCGTTGTAACAACAGGTGGATTTGGGGCCAATCAGAAAATGATTGCTAAATATCGTCCTGACTTGAAAGATTATGTCACAACCAACGCTGCAGGTTCCACTGGCGATGGGATTGAAATGATTTCCGCTCTTGGAGGTGCTCTGGTTGATATGGATAAAATCCAAATTCACCCTACTGTTTTCCCAAAAACAGGATATCTTGTATCTGAGTCAATTCGTGGTGAGGGAGCGATTCTCGTAAATAAAGAAGGTAAACGTTTCTTCAATGAAATGGATACCCGTGATAAGGTTTCCGCAGCGGAACTCAAACAAGATGGCAAATATGCTTATGCTATTTTTGGTGAAGGAACAAAAGATAAAGTTAAAGCTGTAGATCAATATATCTCTAAAGATATGGTTGTTGAGGCAGATAATGTCGAAGAACTTGCGAAAAAACTTGACATAAAACCAGAGGAACTTAATGCAACAGTGACCAAATGGAACAAAGCAGTGGCGGATAAAAAGGATTCAGAATTTGGACGTACAACAGGGATGACCAATGATATTTCTGGAAAGGTTTATGCCATTAAAGTTGCACCAGGCATTCATCACACTATGGCTGGTGTAAAAATTAATACACAGACACAAGTTTTGAAAGAAGATGGTCAACCAATAAAAGGTTTATACGCCGCTGGTGAAGTTACTGGTGGTTTACATGGAGGTAATCGTATCGGAGGAAATGCAGTCGCTGATATCATTATCTTTGGACGTCAAGCTGGCCAAGAATCTGCAAAATATGCGAAAGCTTAATAAAAATCTTCACTTGAAATAAAAAACATCCATTTAGGATGTTTTTTATTATAAAAGTTTTATTTTTCTCATCCAATACCAGACAGCACCGCTAAGGGCGAGCGAAATGGCCAAAACCAAGAGGAAACCAAAGGAGAATTCTTCAAAGGGAAGTTTAAGATTTATGCCCCAAAAGCCATAAATCATGGTTGGTATCGTTAAAACAATAGAAATTTCAGTGAGAGTTTTCATTATGGTATTGAGACGGAAGGAGCTCAAATTGTTGACCATTGTATCTAAGCTAGCAAGATATTTATTATAGGCTTGGGTGAGCTTTTTCAAGCTGTCTAAATTTTCTTCTAGTTTTATAATACCGCTATGTCCATTTTCGTCTAAATTCAAAGCTTTTTTTTCACGCTTAAAAAATTCTATTATTTTGTCGTCACTATCATAAGTTAGGGATAAACTGATTAAGTATTTTTTTAATTGCAGCACTTGAGTGAAGAGTGAGCGTGTAGGACCATTTTCATTAATCGAGGTTTCTAGCTTTATAATCTCATCTCTAATTTTTTGTGCATCTTCAGTCATTTTAGCAAGAGCTGCATTAATAAAGTTAACCAATATTTCTTCGTTTTTTAATTCCTTCTGGCAGTCTTTAAGGAATTCTAAGACGAAGTCTTCTTTATCTTCAGTAATGATTATTACTGAATGTTCACGTTGTAAAATAAGTAGAGAATCAACCATATGCTCAAATTCAGCTTCCTCCCTCTCCCTTGGATAGAGGAGAAGTAGAGTGATATATCCCTTTTCGTTCTCCCCTTTATTAAAGAAATAGTTAGCTTCTTTTTTATCATAATACAAAGAAGAAAGATTCTGTTGATAGTGATTGTTCAGGAGTTTGAAAAATTGACGGTCAGGTTGATAAAAGTAAAATATGGTGTTCTCCTCTTCACTATCGAGGGGAATTATTTTAGAAGCAGCAAATTCGAATCCTTTAAGGACTTTATATTTAAACATTGACTTTCCTCCAAAAGAGACACTTCCAAAAATAAATTAAGCTACTGTAGCCAAAAGGCCCCTATCATAGAGGCCAATTTAGAAGTTTAGATTTTAAGAAAGAAGCAGAAATGCTTACTCTACTCTCCCATTTTCAGGCGTCATGTCGTCAACTTTATCTTTTACTTTATCGACTTGTTTTGAGGTAAATTTTCCTGTGGTTTGTGCTGCGTCAACCACACGATCTTGGACGGTTACTTCGTCATCTTTTTGTTGTTCTTTTGTTTTAATGTCTGTTACTGTTACATTAACTTCTACAACATCTAGGTCCGTCATATTTGCAACTTCTTTACGGATAACATCCTTGATGCGGTTATAAATTTCTGGAACATTTTTGCGGTACTCTGTGATAACTTTCAAATCCACTGCAACTTGTGTTTTGCCCACTTCAACGTCAACTCCAGAAGTTACGTCATCCGTATTTACTAGTTTTCCAGTTAAGTTAGAGAAGAAGCCACCTTCGACAGCCAACAAACCATCGACGGTTTCTAAAGCTAATCCTACAATCTTTTGGACCACTTTGTCTTCGTAAGTTAATTCTCCTTTGATATCTTGAGTATTCTCGTGATTCTTAGAAGTAGTGTGCTCAGTTTCGGCCATTGTTCCAAAGGGTTTCATGTTTTCTTGTACCATTTAATTCTCCTTATTTTATGTTATTTCCGATTTTTTAAGTGTTCGATGATTCCAGTCTTTTGTAGAAAGAGGCCTGCTATTACACCAAAGCCAATTAATATCAAAAGTAGAACCATCTTCCAAAAACCAATTGTGAAGATGGCAATGGCAGCTATACCACCGATAATGCCACCAATAATTGGATATCGATATCTTTCCAGATAATCCATTGACACCTCCTATACAACGCGTGAGCGTTTATTGTTTGTTTCTTTATTTAATGCATTTACTTCAACTTTTATTTTTACAGGTTGATCTACACCAAAGAAAAGTTTTAAGCTATCAATAATCTCTTGTTCGAGCAAGCGTGATTTTTCAGCAATTTCGACCCGAGGAATGATTTCCCCCTTCACATCAATGCTAATTTTCTTTTTATAGAGCGTAACATTAATGCGCGGGGATTTGAGAAAGTCGTTTTCGAGGACTTTCTCACGGACAAGTCCCTCGATAGCGGAACGTTTTAAAGTGAGTTTTCCTCCCTGAGTAGGGAGCTCAATATCAATGTATGTCCGAGGATAAAATGCGATGATGAGCAAGGCAATTATTAAGACAACAGCCAAGAGAGCATTTCCCCAGAACAGATAGACAGGGACGTATTCACCGATATAGACGAGCTGACTTGAAGCACTTGTCATATCGCCATACTCCACCAAATTGTAGTAATCCCAAGCTGAAGGAACTACAAGTGAAAGTAGGAGGAGATCAAATACGATGAGAATAAATTTCTTTCCAGATGACACAAGGCCTCCTTTCTAGATGCTTTAACGAAAAAATTAATGGCTCATTTTTGATAAAACAAAGGATACAACGGCTACCACAATAACGGCACCAATGATTGAGGGGATCAAAGCCATACCGGCCAATGAAGGGCCCCAGCTTCCAAGAAGGGCTTGACCCACAGCAGAACCGACTAAACCGGCTAAGATGTTGGCAATCCATCCCATGGAGCCCCCTTTAGTGATGACTCCTGCAATTAAACCAATAATGGCTCCGACAATAAGTGACCAAATCATAAAATACCTCTTTTCTAGTATGTGACAACATACATTTCTATTCTTAAACTAACACATCTGGAAAGCGGATTCAAATAATCGGTTTATTATTTTTTCATTATTCTAAAAAAATAATAGCTTAGATTGCACCTATATCTGTCTTTTGGAGTAATATTCCGAAAATTCAGAAAGATATTGATAGGATTTGAAAAATAAAAGTGATAGAATAATGAAAGGGGATACAAAATTTGAAAATAATTAAAAGTGTATCTCAAAAAATAGAAAGAAGGAGAAAATTATGATTTTAGGTTTTATTAAGGCAAATTTCCCAGGAGAGCGTCGTGTTCCGCTATTACCACAAGACATCAAAGACTTTGATAATCAATTGCTGATTGAATCTGGCTTTGGAGAGTTTTTAGATATTGAAGATGTTGAATATGAAAAAGTAGGGTGTAAAGTCCTTTCAAGAGAAGAAGTATTCAAACAGTCTGAAGCGATCTTTTCATTGAAGCTTATCCAGCCAAGTGACTATGACTATATTAAAAAGGGACAAATCATTATCGGTTGGACTCACCCCTATGGCTCTGGTAAGTCTTTCATGAAAGAACAAGCTGTACCGAAAGAACTCATTGTTGTTGATTTAGATAATAATTTCCCTGCTATTTATTATATGGATAAAGTCATCGAAACAAAGATACCAGCCGGCATTATGGAACGTAATAGCTTTTTTGCTGGTTATGCTGGTACATTAGATGCTCTGCTGAAGTTCGGAATTTTACCAGATGAAAGCACTAAAATCGCCGTTCTTGGCTCAGGTAATGTCTCGCAAGGTGCATTTCATGCGATTTCGAAATTTTCTTCAAATGTAAAAATGTTCTACCGACGGACCCTTCCGGTTTTTAAGGAGACGTTTAGCACTTACGATATCATCGTCAATGGTATCGAAGTTGGAGCGGGTAATGCTCCCATTTTATCCTTAGAGGATCAAAAACAACTGAAGAAAGGAAGTTTCATCATAGATACGGCAGCTGATGCCGGGAATACTATTGAAGGTAACCATTTTACAACGATGAAGGATTCCATCTATAAAGAAAAAGGCATTTATTACTATTGTGTCCCTAATACACCCTCTATGGCTTACCGCAATGTCAGTCCTATGCTTAGTAAACAATTGAGTAAATACATTTTTAAAGAAAATGTTGAAGTCTTTAAAGAAGCACTGAAACAGAGTAAATAATGAGTGACAGGATGTGACAATGTAACCTCTAGCTTAAGCTTACCTGAAAATAACAAACAAGTTGTTTGCTTGAATATTATGATTTTGTTAGAATGAAACTGTTATGAAATTATAATATTATTTTAAAGGAAAGAGGTATTTTTATGATTTGGTCACTTATTGTTGGTGCAATTATTGGTGTGATAGCAGGAGCTATTACAAGTAAAGGTAAATCTATGGGATGGATTGCCAACATCTTAGCCGGTTTAGTCGGTTCTGCTGTGGGTCAAGCCCTTCTCGGAAGCTGGGGCCCTTCATTGGCCGGTATGGCTTTGATTCCTTCAATCATTGGTGCCGTTATTGTGGTAGCCGTTGTATCGTTCTTCTTGGGTAAAACAAAAGATTAATACAATTCTTATAAAAAAAAATCACTCTTTGGGTGGTTTTTTTATGTCTTTAAACAAGCAGATAGAGTACAATAAGTCTACAAGGTGTTAGAATTTACAAAGAAAATCAATAAAACATGTAGTGGCAAAAAGGCATATCAGGAGGAAAAAAGGAAGTTGACTGAAGAAGAACAAGAGCTCGTCTATTTTTGGGATGATTTTGCTGAAGAGTATGAAGAAATACAACAGGAATCGCCTTTCCCGATTGCGCAAGAGTTAGGGAAGTTCCTTGTACAAGAGAAAATTTTACCTTGCCAAACACTTTTAGATATTGCCGGAGGAAGCGGGCGCTATTTGGCTGTATTTCAGGAACAAGTGAAGAAATATACCTTAGCGGATATCTCACCAAAGATGTTGGAACTGGCGAGAAAAAAACAAAAATCAGAGCATGTGGATTTCCTCAGGATAAGCCAAGAGGCGCTGCTTAAATCAAAGCAAAAATTTCAAGTTGTTTTTTCCGCAATGAATCCTGCTTTGGACCGTCCTGAAAAGATAAAAGATTTATGTCAACTCAGTCAAAAGTGGTGCCTTATCCTGCGATTGGTCAAGGATGAGGACAGCTTATTTTCTCCTTATGACCAGGAAGTGAACCCAGAGTTAAAATGGATGGCAGACTACAAAAACTTTCTTCAAAAAGAAAAGCAAGAATTCTTTGTCCAACAATTTACTTTTGAAAAAACAGAAATGATTTCAAAAGACTTTTACCGCGCTTATTTTGAGGAAGAATGCAGTAAGCGGGACTTGGAACACCGCATAAACGTGCATTTTGAGGGGCAAGAAGTCTGCAAAAATTACCACAAAGTTGTTTACGAACTGATTTCCATTCCATGTGACAAATAGTGACGAGGAAGTATAATGCTTTCCACTCTAGTTGTGATTTATGCCAGAGTTGAAAGAAAAAGTAAGCGAGATTCAAAAAAGTATAAGTAAAAGCCCCAGAAAATGAGCGTTTTCTGGGGCTTTTGTTTTTCAGTCTATAAGGTAAGCTGAGAAGAGCAAGTAGAAAAGAAAAATAAAATTGATTCAAGAGCCTTTTTAATACGAGGGGGTGTTACTCCTGATAGCCATAGAGTTTTAATTCGCCCGAAATATATTCTCCTAAATAGACCTCGGTGATTTTATTAAAGCCATTTTCAAGGATTTTAGTTTCGAGCCATTCTTCGTTTTTATTTATGATGTCTAAAACATCATAGTTGGCTTGTCCGTCCACAATAATCGGGTATTTGATGTTTTCTCCACCAAATTCGATAATGGTTAATTGACCATTTTGCTCTAAAATTGCGCGCTTTACATTTTGAACTTCATAAATTCCGTTGGAGCGTAGCTTAAACATAAGTTCATTTGCAGAAATCCCATTCTTCAAGCACTCCGTAACTTTTATTTTTCCATCTTGAATTAAAGTAAGTGGTTTTCCATCTACGATGACTTTAATATAACGATTATGCTCTTTAGCAAATTTTAGGAGG